>NZ_JBSFLI010000006.1:0-284314 GCF_053598955.1 Streptomyces sp. NPDC001056
TGGGGGGGGGGGTGGTGTGGGGAGGGTAGTCGTTTTTAATAATAAACAAAAAAAAAACTAATCTTGGGGGGGGGGGGGGGCGGGCGGGGGGGGGGGGGCCCCCCCCCCCCCCCCGCCGGATCCGGCCGGATCAGGCCGTGGCGTACGCCGAGTCCTTCATCACGAAGCTGGCCAGCGCGGAGCCGTCCGCCGCGGACATCGCGGTGAAGGTGATGCCGAGCTGGGAGGCGGCCTTGCGGGCCAGCTTGATGTCGTCCGCCGCCGTGACCTGGCCGCGCGGGATGCCGAAGCGGTAGGTCACGGTGGAGCCGTCGCTCGCCCGGACGTCGGTGAACTCCAGGCCGAGGGCGCGCACATCGGCGAACGGGCGCTCGGCGATGTCGTACTGGTACACGCCGGTCGCACCGGTCACCGGGGCGACGGCGCCGCCGCCCATGAAGAACGGCAGCGTGTCCTCGTTGAACTGCAGCAGCGAGAACTTCAGCGTCAGGTCGCGGTCCGAGTACACGAAGTGCACCGGGCTGACGGCCTGCCACACGTCGATCGGCTCCAGCTTGTCCTTCTTGCTGAAGGTCACGCCGTCGCCGGTGGTGAAACCGAGGTTCTTCCAGCCGGTCCAGTCGGCGGAGCCGTCGGCGGAGAAGGTCGTCGGGACCTTGGTGTCGGGGCCGGCGACGTACAGACGGCCGACGCCGGCGACGCGGATCTCGGAGGTGTTGGTACCTGCCATGGTGGTGTCTCTCCTTCGTTGGGATTCATCCGTGGTGCATCGGGGGTGCCGTGCCCGGCGGTTCCGGGTACGGCGAAGGCCCCGCCGGGATGGGGAGGGCGGGGCCTTCGGTCTGGGGTGGCGCGGTGGCCGTCGGCCGGACGGCCGGGTACGGATCAGTACACGTCGAGGTGGACCTTGTGCACGCTCACGTACCGGTTGGCCGCGCGGTAGAGGTAGTCGGGCAGCCAGCGGGGGCCGTCCTGTTCCTCCACGTCGGTGATGAGGTTGGTGCCGTACTGGTGGTCGGCCGTGGCCAGCAGCGCGCGGCGGGCCTCGTTGGCGAGGACGTGCGCGTCCTGCTTGGTGGGGCCGTACACCTCCAGCTCGATGAGCGGCTGGTCGACGTGGAGTTCGCCGACCCAGGCGCCGCCGCGCCGGTTGACGAGCACGGCGGCGGTGGTGCCGTCGAAGGTCGAGGGGGGCTGTACGGCGACGAGCGCGGTGGCGAGCGCGGGGTCCTGCTTGAGGATGTCGACGACCAGGGCCTCGACGTCCGGGAACGCGCTCGGTGGGGTGGGTGTGGTCATGCCGGGTCACCTCGGGGCTGCGGGGCGCGCGGGGCGCGGGGTGGGTGGCGTGCGGGGACCGGGGCCTCGGCGCCGGGCGCCTGTCACCAGGGCCTGTGGGCACAGCTCCGCCGCTGCGCCAACTGTGACAGAGGAGCGTGCGCGCACGCAACTAAAAAGTGAAAGTGGCGGGGCGGGGCGGGGTGGACGGGGCCGGACATGCCGATGCACCCGCGCGGGGCGGGTGCGTCCTCAGGGGGATGGGTGCCTCTTCGAGCGGGCGCGGGCGCTTCTCTGCGGGGCGGGGTTGCTTCTTCGGGCGGGGTCGGGCGCTCCGCCGGGCCGTGGGCAGCCCCCTCGGGGGCGGGGTCGGGACCCTCTCCGGGAGCGGTCGGGGTGGCGGGTGGTTTCCGTGCGACCGGCCCGCGAAGGTCAGTCGCCCACCGCGGCCGCCTCCGCCGGCCTCCGCGCTCCCTCGCGCTCGCGCGCGACGGCCTCGGACTCCTGCGGCAGGAACTGTTCCACGACCCGTACGAACATCTCGCGCCGGTCGGCCGGGATCCCCAGCAGCTCGGCGACCTCCTCCAGCGTGGGCCGGCGGCCGAGTTCGGTGCTGGGCGCGGGGGAGGCCGGACGGTCGTGCGGGTCGGCCAGTTCCTCCGCGGTCAGCCGGCCGGAGCGGATCAGCATCTCGCGCACCGGGACGCCGAGGACCCGGGCGAGCCGGCGGGTGGTTTCGAGGTCCGGCATGCTCTGCCGCTGCAGGAGCCGGGTGACGGCGGCGCGGTGCACCCCGGCCTCGTCCGCGATCCGCGACTTCCCGCCCCCCCGCGGGCTGTCGATGTCGTATCCGCGTTCGCGCATCAGGTCTTCGACCCACGCGGCGAACGCGTCCAGGTCCTGGCTGGTCATCTGTGTGCTCGCTCTCCCTCGGGGACTCCGAGTTTAGCTTGCTTGCGCGCGCGGTATTACGTGCTTTCGTGCAAGCACGGTGAAGGGGGCGTAAAGGGGGTGAGCCGGAAGGCTGGGCCGCCAGGGGCTGGGCGGGCGTAGGTAAATGTTTGTTGCGAGCGCGCGCGCAATCTGTAAGTCTGGACCGCGCTTCAGCCCGCCCCGTCAGGGGTCCGGGCCGCTCGTGCTCGCCTGTTCCGCCCCCTCAGGAGGCCCCATGTCCGTCTCCGGCTCGTGCCCACCGCGTCTTCCGGACGCCCCCGGGGTGAGTGGTGATGCCCCGCCGCCGGAACCCCCGGGCTGGCGGTCCGCCGCGGCCTGCGTCGGGCTGCCGCCCAAGGTCGTCTTCTCCAAGAAGGTCAAGGAGGCCGCTCCCGCGCTGCGGGCGTGCGCCGGTTGCACGGTCCGCGGTCACTGCGAGCGGGTCGTCGCCCCGGCGGACAACTGGTTCGACGGCGTCTGCGCCGGCCGGCTGTGGCGCTCGGGCCGCCCGGTACCGCTTCCGGCGGGCCTCGCCGCGGCACCCGCCCCGAACGGAGGCCGAGTTGCCTGACGCGTCCACGATGCCCGACGACAACCGTCCGGTGGCCCAGGCCGCCCTGTGGATCGGTCTGCTGCTCCAGCAGTTCCCGGAGCTTTCCACCGAACTGGCCCCCGGCCGCGCCACCCCCTCCCACCGCCCCGCGTCCCCGCCACCCCCGGACCTCGCCGCCCGCCGTCACGAGGAGCGAACGGAGGCCCTGCTCCTCGAACAACGGCACGGACTCGTCGCCCCCGGCTACAGCGCGGCGCCGCTGCGGCTGCACATCTCCGACACCATCCGCGATCTCTCCGACGGGGTGGTCGAGTTGGAGGAGGCGGTGCGTGACCGGCTCGGCCTGCCGCGCGCCCGCCGGGCCCCGGTGCTCGAACGGCTGCGCCGCATCGCCGCGTTGCTCGACGACGTGGCGGGGGACGCCGTACTGGCCGCGCACGTGCGGGACGAGACGCGCCGCATGGCCCGCCGGTGCGCCCGCGCGCTGGGCGACACGGAGACGGTGGTCCGGATGCCGGGCCGCTGCCCCTGGTGCGACTCGGTCTCCCTGCGCGCCTTTCCCGACCGCGGCGCGATCCTCTGCATCAACCCCGCGTGCCGCTGCGCGGACCCGCTCTGCGGCTGCCACGACGACCCGTCGTACCGGCACGCGTGGGAAGAAGGGGAGTGGGAACGCGCGAGCGGCCAGGGGGGCCGCACCCGATGAACGACTGCCCCCTCATCCCGGCTCCCCTGGCCGCCCGGGAGGTCGGCGTCGCCCCCGCGACGATCCGCAAGTGGGTCCAACTCGGCCACCTCCAGCCCGCGGGCAAGTCGGGCCGCGCCCACCTCTTCCGCCTGGCCGACGTCTTCCAGGCCGAACGCACGATCCGCCGCACCGGCGAACGCCCAGCCCCCTGAGCTCGACCGGCCGCCGCGTCCTTCGCTCCCGGCCGGCGGATCCGGTCGGCGCGGCGACGCCCGACGGCTCGTCAGGCTGCCGCCCCGCCGGCCGGGTGACCGCCGTGTCGATTCCCGGCAGCCTGGACGACCACCGCCCGCGGGCGACCGGGCGCCGTGGCGGCCTGCGGCCCTGCCCGTCGCCGGGCGGCACCCCGCGTCCGTCGGCTCCGCTGCCGTATGGCCGGCCGCCGCGCATCGCGGGTGGCCTGCCCCGGCCGGCCGCCGTGGCGGCTCGCACCCGTCGATCGCCGGGCGGCGGCGGGTGGTTGGGGTTTTCCGCGTTGGTGGGATCTGTCGTCGTTCGGCCGGCTGTCGTGCGTCCTGGCGGCTTGTGGCTCCGTCGATCGCCGGACGGCCGGTCTCGCGGCCTTCCGGCGATCGACGGAGCCGCCGTCGTGCGGCTGGGCGCCGCGGATCGCAGCGTCCGCTGGTTGCCGGGTGTCCCTCGCCGGGGCGGACCGCAGCGTCCGCCGATTGCCGGGCGCCCCTCCCCGCGGCGGGCCGCGGCTCCCGTCGGCTCCACGGTCTGTCGGGACGGCTGTCGGCGGTGGCGTCTCATCGGCCGCCTGGCGGGTGAGCGCCTCGGCGGTCGCCCATGGTTGCCGGTATCCGGACGGTGGCTCGCCGTGGCTCCCCGACATGTGGGGGAAACGCGGACGGCCCCGGGAGCCTCCACGGGGTACCGAACGCCTGATGATGGAGCGCGGCTCGCGGCCGTCCGCCCGGCTCCCGTGTCGCCGGATGCCTGCCCGCGGCGCCGCCCGCCGGGTTCGCCCGGCAGCGGCGGCGCACCCGTCGCCTGCCGGGTCTCCGGGGCGGGGCGTGCCGCGGCACCGGGACCGTCGTCCTCTCCCTCGTCGCGACGCCGACGCGAACACCCCCGCGGGTCTGTCGGTGCCGGGCTCCCCGTCGTGGCGTCCGCCGGCCTCGTCCGCCACCGGCTCACGCGACACCTGCTCGCCCTGTCGGCTCGCGCCCGCCCGCCGCCACGCCGTTCCGCGGCTCCGCCCACCGGGCCGCCCGCCCGGCCTCGCCCACCGGACTGCCCGCCCGGCCTCGGCCACCGGACCGCCGCCGCGCCCCTCACTCCGCCCGCCGCCCCGCCCCGTACCTCGCGCGCTCCGGCTCCTGGCGTGCGCCACCCCCGGCCCTGTGGTATAAGGCCCCCTACCTGCGCCCACGCCTCTTTCTGTTTTGACCGGAGTCTGTCGCCTAGGTACGCTCAGACCTTGTGCCTGGGGTGTGCCCTGGCTGCTGTGCGTGCCTTGAAACCGTATGGCGAGCCGCAATCGGCCACCGTAATTCGCGCCCTTTCCGCCTTGCGGCGGGAGTCTGGCGGATTCGACACACCCGACCGCGTGGGTCGGCGATGTTCCAGGTTAGCTGTACCCATCGGCACACAGAAACCGGAGAAGTAGTGCCTACGATCCAGCAGCTGGTCCGCAAGGGCCGGCAGGACAAGGTCGAAAAGAACAAGACGCCCGCACTTGAGGGTTCCCCTCAGCGTCGCGGCGTCTGCACGCGTGTGTTCACGACCACCCCGAAGAAGCCGAACTCGGCCCTCCGCAAGGTCGCGCGTGTGCGTCTGACCAGCGGCATCGAGGTCACCGCTTACATTCCGGGTGAGGGACACAACCTGCAGGAGCACTCCATCGTGCTCGTGCGCGGCGGCCGTGTGAAGGACCTGCCGGGTGTTCGCTACAAGATCATCCGCGGCTCCCTCGACACCCAGGGTGTCAAGAACCGCAAGCAGGCCCGCAGCCGCTACGGCGCCAAGAAGGAGAAGTAAGAATGCCTCGTAAGGGCCCCGCCCCGAAGCGCCCGGTCATCATCGACCCGGTTTACGGCTCTCCTCTGGTGACCTCCCTGATCAACAAGGTGCTGCTGAACGGCAAGCGCTCCACCGCCGAGCGCATCGTCTACGGCGCCATGGAGGGTCTGCGTGAGAAGACGGGCAACGACCCGATCATCACGCTGAAGCGCGCGCTTGAGAACATCAAGCCGACCCTTGAGGTCAAGTCCCGCCGTGTCGGTGGTGCGACGTACCAGGTTCCGATCGAGGTCAAGCCCGGTCGTGCCAACACGCTCGCGCTGCGCTGGCTGGTCGGTTACTCCCGCGCCCGTCGCGAGAAGACCATGACCGAGCGCCTGCTCAACGAGCTTCTCGACGCGTCCAACGGCCTCGGCGCCGCTGTGAAGAAGCGCGAGGACACCCACAAGATGGCCGAGTCCAACAAGGCCTTCGCGCACTACCGCTGGTAGTCGCTACCCACATCGAGACCGAGAGAAGACTGAAGCCTTATGGCTACCACTTCACTTGACCTGGCCAGGGTCCGCAACATCGGGATCATGGCCCACATCGACGCGGGCAAGACGACCACCACCGAGCGGATCCTGTTCTACACCGGTGTGTCCTACAAGATCGGTGAGGTCCACGACGGCGCTGCCACCATGGACTGGATGGAGCAGGAGCAGGAGCGTGGCATCACGATCACGTCTGCTGCCACCACCTGCCACTGGTCGCTGGACGACGTCGACCACACCATCAACATCATCGACACCCCGGGCCACGTCGACTTCACCGTCGAGGTGGAGCGCTCCCTGCGCGTGCTCGACGGTGCCGTGACGGTGTTCGACGGCGTCGCCGGCGTTGAGCCCCAGTCCGAGACGGTGTGGCGTCAGGCGGACCGCTACGGCGTTCCGCGTATCTGCTTCGTCAACAAGCTCGACCGCACCGGTGCCGAGTTCCACCGCTGTGTCGACATGATCGTCGACCGCCTGGGCGCGCAGCCGCTGGTCATGCAGCTGCCGATCGGTGCGGAGGCGGACTTCAAGGGCGTCGTCGACCTGGTGACGATGAAGGCCTTCGTGTGGTCCGCCGAGGCCACCAAGGGCGAGATGTACGACGTCGTCGACATCCCGGACACGCACACCGAGGCTGCCGAGGAGTACCGCGGCAAGCTGCTGGAGGCCGTGGCCGAGAACGACGAAGAGATCATGGAGCTGTACCTGGAGGGCGAGGAGCCTTCCGTGGAGCAGCTGTACGCCGCGATCCGTCGTATCACCATCGCGTCCGGCAAGAGCGACGGCACCACGGTCACCCCGGTGTTCTGTGGCACCGCGTTCAAGAACAAGGGCGTGCAGCCCCTGCTCGACGCGGTCGTGCGCTACCTGCCCTCCCCGGTCGACATCGAGGCCATCGAGGGCCACGACGTCAAGGACCCCGAGGTCGTCGTCAAGCGCAAGCCGTCCGACGACGAGCCGCTGTCCGCGCTGGCGTTCAAGATCATGAGCGACCCGCACCTCGGCAAGCTCACCTTCGTCCGGGTCTACTCGGGCCGCCTGGAGTCCGGCTCTTCGGTGCTGAACTCCGTCAAGGGCAAGAAGGAGCGCATCGGCAAGATCTACCGCATGCACGCCAACAAGCGTGAGGAGATCGAGTCGGTGGGCGCCGGTGACATCGTCGCCGTCATGGGCCTGAAGCAGACCACCACCGGTGAGACGCTGTCCGACGACAAGAACCCGGTCATCCTGGAGTCCATGGACTTCCCGGCGCCGGTCATCCAGGTCGCCATCGAGCCCAAGTCGAAGGGCGACCAGGAGAAGCTCGGCGTCGCGATCCAGCGCCTCGCCGAGGAGGACCCGTCGTTCCAGGTCCACTCGGACGAGGAGACCGGCCAGACCATCATCGGTGGTATGGGCGAGCTGCACCTTGAGGTGCTGGTCGACCGTATGCGCCGTGAGTTCAAGGTCGAGGCCAACGTCGGCAAGCCGCAGGTGGCGTACCGCGAGACGATCCGCAAGGCCGTCGAGCGCGTCGACTACACCCACAAGAAGCAGACCGGTGGTACCGGTCAGTTCGCGAAGGTGCAGATCGGCATCGAGCCGCTTGAGGGTGGCGACACCTCGTACGAGTTCGTGAACAAGGTGACCGGTGGTCGTATCCCGAAGGAGTACATCCCTTCGGTCGACGCCGGTGCGCAGGAGGCCATGCAGTTCGGCATCCTGGCCGGCTACGAGATGACCGGTGTCCGTGTCATCCTCCACGACGGTGCCTACCACGAGGTCGACTCCTCCGAGCTCGCCTTCAAGATCGCCGGTTCGCAGGCCTTCAAGGAGGCCGCGCGCAAGGCTTCGCCCGTGCTCCTTGAGCCGATGATGGCCGTTGAGGTCACCACGCCCGAGGACTACATGGGTGAGGTCATCGGCGACATCAACTCCCGCCGTGGCCAGATCCAGGCCATGGAGGAGCGGGCTGGTGCCCGCGTCGTGAAGGGCCTCGTGCCCCTGTCGGAGATGTTCGGCTACGTCGGCGACCTCCGCAGCAAGACGTCGGGTCGCGCAAGCTACTCGATGCAGTTCGACTCCTACGCCGAGGTTCCGCGGAACGTCGCCGAGGAGATCATCGCGAAGGCCAAGGGCGAGTAACGCACCGCGTTCCCACGCTTTAGGCTTGACTCCGGAGCCTCCAGGGGCAAACAGCCGCAAACCCGGATGTTTGCCCCGGGCCCCGGGCATTAACAGCAAAGATCACCTGGCGCCGATGAAGTAAGGCGTACAGAACCACTCCACAGGAGGACCCCAGTGGCGAAGGCGAAGTTCGAGCGGACTAAGCCGCACGTCAACATCGGCACCATCGGTCACATCGACCACGGTAAGACGACCCTCACGGCCGCCATTACCAAGGTGCTGCACGACGCGTACCCGGAGCTGAACGAGGCCACCCCGTTCGACAACATCGACAAGGCGCCCGAGGAGCGTCAGCGCGGTATCACCATCTCCATCGCGCACGTCGAGTACCAGACCGAGGCGCGTCACTACGCCCACGTCGACTGCCCGGGTCACGCGGACTACATCAAGAACATGATCACCGGTGCCGCGCAGATGGACGGCGCGATCCTGGTGGTCGCCGCCACCGACGGCCCGATGCCGCAGACCAAGGAGCACGTGCTCCTGGCCCGCCAGGTCGGCGTTCCGTACATCGTGGTCGCCCTGAACAAGGCCGACATGGTGGACGACGAGGAGATCATGGAGCTCGTCGAGCTCGAGGTCCGTGAGCTCCTCTCCGAGTACGAGTTCCCGGGCGACGACCTGCCGGTCGTCCGTGTCTCCGCTCTGAAGGCGCTCGAGGGCGACCCGGAGTGGACCCAGTCGGTCCTGGACCTCATGAACGCCGTCGACACCTCCATCCCGGAGCCCGAGCGTGACGTCGACAAGCCGTTCCTGATGCCGATCGAGGACGTCTTCACCATCACCGGTCGCGGTACGGTCGTCACCGGCCGTATCGAGCGTGGTGTCCTCAAGGTCAACGAGACCGTGGACATCATCGGCATCAAGCCGGAGAAGACCTCCACCACGGTCACCGGCATCGAGATGTTCCGCAAGCTGCTCGACGAGGGCCAGGCCGGTGAGAACGTCGGTCTGCTGCTCCGCGGCATCAAGCGCGAGGACGTCGAGCGCGGCCAGGTCATCATCAAGCCGGGTTCGGTCACCCCGCACACCGAGTTCGAGGCGCAGGCCTACATCCTGTCCAAGGACGAGGGTGGCCGCCACACGCCGTTCTTCAACAACTACCGTCCGCAGTTCTACTTCCGTACGACGGACGTGACGGGCGTTGTGACCCTCCCCGAGGGCACCGAGATGGTCATGCCGGGCGACAACACCGAGATGTCCGTCCAGCTGATCCAGCCGGTCGCCATGGAGGAGGGCCTGAAGTTCGCCATCCGTGAGGGTGGTCGCACCGTGGGCGCCGGCCAGGTCACCAAGATCGTCAAGTAAGTTCCGCTTGCTTGAAGGTCGCTGACCGACCTTGGAGAGGCCCGTACGACTTCGGTCGTACGGGCCTCTTCGTCGTACCCTCGGTGCGTGTCACCGCTCCCGTACGGCCGTTCGACGAAAGTGAGCCCGTGAGCACCGTCCCGCCTGCCGAAGGCCCCGACGAGTCCCCGTCCGACGCGCAGTGGGAGGCGTTCCTGCGGGACGCGGCGGCCGGCGGTGCCGGCGCCCCGAAGGAACCGTCCGCACGGGCGCGGTCCCGTCTGCCAGGCGCCCGGATACGACGCCCGCGCCGGCCGGGTCGTATGAGGTCGGCGACCGCGTGGCTGGCGAGCGCGGCTCCCTGGCTGGCGGCCGGGGCGGTGGTCGTCTTCGGCGCCTTCCAGATGGGGCTGATCCCCTTGTCCTCCACGCCCACCTCGGGCCCGGCCGAGGCGGTGCCCCTGCCCGGCGGCGGCACCTCCGACGGCGACCGGTGCGGCACCAAGGGCTACCACCGCTTCCCGCTCCCGAAGAGCGCGACCACCCCGCCGAGGCCGTCCTCCGGCACCGGTGAGCCCGGCCCGAAGCTGGTCCTGAGCCATTACGGCTACGAATGGAACCCCGACGACGGGGGCCGCCTGACCATCGGCCTGCTCTTCGCCACCCCCGGCTCGAAGAAGCCGTTCCATGTCTCGCGTGCGCTGGGCGGTGACGGCGTGGCGGTGGAGATCGAGGGCCCGAAGGGTCTGGTGGCCGGCGCCCACGGCCTCCCTGTCACCTGGCCCTCGACCGAACAGGCGGGCGCCCTCGTCGATGTGAGCGACGGGGGCGGTGGCGAGGTCACCCTCCCCTTGCAGGCCGTGTGCCCCGGCCACGACGGGCGGTCCGTGGCGAAGTCCCTGCAGCCGCCCGTCGATTCCCACAACACCATCACCGGCCAGCCCGCCTACCGCATGGTGGTCTCCCTCCGCGACCCGGCCGTCGGTACCCTGCGCACCTCTCTCGGCCTCCCGGCGGGCGGGAACCTGCTCAGCGCGAACAACCTGGTCCTGCCGGTGGGTTCCTGACGTTCCGGCCGGAACGCGGCGGGGCGGCGGGTACCACCGCTCGGCGGCGGCCACGGCCTCCTCTCGGCCCGTCATGCAGCCCCGCCGCTCAACTCACCGGACACGCCACGATGGTTCCTCTACGATGCGGCGTCATGTCCATACCCAACGCCTGGGGCGCACCGTACGGCGGCTACGGCGGTGCGCCGCCCGCACCGCCCGTCATTCCGGCGAAGGATCTGCGCCCCCGGCGCTTCTGGTACGTGGTGGCGGCGCTGCTCGGCGTCGTCCTGGTCGGTGCCGGGGTCACCTTCATCGTGCTGACGGTCGGGAACACGATGCGCTCGGTCGATGCGGCGCACAGTTTCGCCGGCGGTGACCAGCGCACGTTCAGCTTCACGCGGGGGAGGACCCGGGCGATCTACGTCTCCCCGTACGGCAGGGGGCACGTCGACTGCCGGGTCCCGACGGCGCTGGCCGATTCGATGACCCAGCCGGCCGGCACCTTCCGCGTCACCCGCGGAGCCCGCTCCTGGGACCGCGTCTTCGAGTTCACCCCGAAGACCACCGGCGACTACCCGGTCTCCTGCACCTCGGAGCTGCCGGCCGAGTTCGCCCTCGGCGACAAGCCCGAGGTGGGCGACATGGTCGGCGGCATCTTCGCCGCGATCGGCTGCTTCCTCACGGCGGCCGTCGCGGTCCCGGTCATCTGCGTCGTCACGGCGGTCCGCCGCGGCCGCTGTCGCCGCCGGCTCATCGCGGCGGCGCCCGCGCCCCCGATGCCCCCGATGTGGGGCCCACCGCCCATGGGCCCGTCGGCCTGAGGACGCACGCGGACGCGACGTCCCCCTACCGGTGGGTGCCCGAGTCGCAGGCCGCCCTTCTAGGTGCCCACCGGGACAGTGATCTCGGCCCACACGGTCTTGCGCGGCACGCTGTCCGACGACACGCCCCACCGGTCGGCCAGCGCCTCCACGATGACCAACCCTCGCCCCGACTCCTCGTCGGCGCACGGGCGTCGGGCCTCGGGCAGCCGTTCGCGGCGGGTGTCGGTCACCTCGATGCGCAGCGTGTCGCCGACGACGTGCAGCGTGAGCCGGAAGTTTCTGCCGGGCACCCGGCCGTGGGTCGCGGCGTTCGCCGCCAGCTCGGCGATCACGTGCGTGGCCGCGTCGGACAGGATCCCCCAGGTGCGCAACTGCTCCGTGGCGAGCAGCCGGGCGAGCCGGGCGCCGCGGCGGGTGGGGGACAGCAGGACCATGAAGGCGAGGGTGGGGTGGGCCAGTTCGGCCGGCGGCTCGACGGTTTCTCGATTCACGTCACTCAGCGTGGTCGCCCATGCTTCCCTAAGTAAGGGAAAGCGGCTGTACGTACGGTGACCGTCCCCCCTTTGTCTCGGCTGTCTCGGCTGTCTCGGGCGTTGTCACGAGTACGAGTACGCATCGGAGGAGGCGCGATGAACGAGGGCGTGGACGAGCCGGGCTGGGATGTCGAGCCGGGGGACGAGATCGAGCCGGTGGTGCAGGCGGTGGCGCGTCTGCTCAAGGTGTGCCGGGAGGCCGCCGAGCTGACCGTGGCCGAACTGGCCGAGGCCCTCGGGTACAGCGAGGACCTGATCCGCAAGATCGAGCGTGGGGCGCGGATTCCCCGGCCGGAACTACTGGACAGGGCGGACCAGATCCTGAGGGCGCAGGGACATCTGCGGGCGTTCATGGAGGACATGAGGAGGGCGCGGTATCCGAAGAAGGTGCGCGACCTGGCGGACTTGGAGGGGCGGGCCGTGGAGATGCTGCTCTACGGCAGTCACAACCTCCACGGTCTGTTGCAGACGCCGGAGTACGCGCGATCGCTGTTCGAGATGAGGCAGCCCGCGCTCACCGAAGACCTCGTGGAGCGGGCGTTGGCCGCGCGCATGGCACGGAAGGTGGTCTTCGAGCGTGAGTCGGCTCCGACACTGAGTTTCGTCCAGGAGCAAGTCACACTCGAACGCCCCTACGGTGGGAAGATGGTGCTGCGTCGACAGCTCGAACACCTCTTGGAGGTGGCGCAGTTGCGCAACGTCACGTTTCAGGTGATGCCGACCGACCGGGAGGAACACGCCGGAGCCGGAGGCCTGATCGAGGTGCTGAAGTTCGCAGACGGCACAGCGATCGGACGTTCCAGTGGCGCGTTCAACCGCCGTCCGGTCGTGAGCCCCAAAGATCTCCGCATCCTTGAGTTGCGCTATGGCATGATCCGGGCGCAGGCCCTCACGCCGAGGGAGTCGCAGGCCTTCATCGAGCAAGCGCTGGGGAGACTATGAGCACCACGGAACTCCACTGGTTCAAGAGCAGCTACAGCAGCAGCAGCGAGCCCGACGACTGCGTCGAGATCGCCTCCACCCCCGCCACCATCCACGTCCGCGACTCCAAGAACGCCGACGGTCCCCGAATCGCCCTCGCGCCGGAGGCATGGTCGGAGTTCGTGCGGGGCCTCTGACGGCCTGGCCGCCAGGAACGCGTCAAGGTGCCGCTCGCCCAACCAACTTCACCAGGACGCTTGTTAACGTGGCGTCGGCATGTCAGTACGGTGGGCGGGGGTTGACGCATGTCGGGAAGCGGCCGCGAACAGCCTGTGGGAATGCGGCTCAACCAGTTGCAGATGGACCCGGGTGGCGGTGGGGCGGCCGGACCTCGCGCACTCGCCCGCTGACAAGCAGAGCGCGGCGAACGCCCTCCACAAGGACATCGGGCCGGACACGACGGACGCGGGACGCTGGGCGGACGACGAGACGAGCGCCGTGGTCAAGGCGTTCGACGCGAAGGACGGGAACGGCTGGCTCACCTCCGGCGCCGTGAGCAAGGCGCACAAGACCTGGGGCGAGCAGGTCCAGAACCTGGTGAGCCGGCTGGCGCAGGACGAGACGGCCCTCCGGACCGACAACACTCTGATGACCGGCACGGACGTCGGAGCGGGTGCCGGTGTGCGCAAGGTGTCGATCTTCGACGCGTACTCACCGCCAGCTGAGCACTGACCGACTTCACGGGGGAACCATGCCGACGTACCACGAGATCCTGACGACCGACCTGTCCACGCTCACCACGGCCGCCGAACGCTGGGACGGCATGGCGAAGGAGATGGGCAAGCAGGAGACCGCCTACCGGAAGGACGTTCACGGCATCACCTTGCGTCCGACCTGGGCGGGGGAAAGCCAACAGGCCGCCAACGCGCGCTTCGGCGTCCGGCTCACGGAGTATCAGAGCGCCCAGACCGAGGCCAAGGCCATCGCCTCGCTCCTCCGTGACGCGCACACCCAGTTCGTGGACCTGCGCAAGAAGCTGGAGTCGGCCCGGGACGACGCGGTCGCCAAGGGCATGAAGGTGTCGGACCAGGGCGTGGTCTCCTTCGACACCGAGAAGCTGAGCCAGGGTGCGCGGATGGCCTACGTGCATGATCGTGAATATCAGGACAGCATCGGCAAGGACGTCGCTTCCTGGCAGGCCCGCATAGACCAGTGCGTGAAGGACGTGGACGACGCCGACAAGGGCGTCGAGGTCGCCTTCACCGCCGTCGTGAAGGGCCCAGACATGGGCGACAGCACGGTTCCCGGCTTCAACGGCAAGGCCCAGGGCGACATCGAGAAGTACGAGGCCCGGGAAGCGGACGACATCGCCCGGCGGGTCGCCAAGGGCGAGAAGGTCTCCGCCGCCGACCTCGCCGAACTGCGGCGCGCTTTCCGGGACAACAAGGGCGACAAGGCGTTCGACCGGACGTTCCTGAACGGACTGGGGCCGGACGGCACACTCAGGTTCACGAACAGGCTCGATGACCTGGCGTACTTCGACGACACCAAGAACAAGAGCACGTACCTCGAGATCAATGGTGGCCTTGCGGACTCCCTGGCGGTCGCCACGAGGGTGCCGGATTTCAAGGACTCCGACGGCAGACATCTGCGCTTCGGGAGCGACGCGTACAACCAGGCGTTCCAGGCATGGACGAAGACCGACGACGCCCGGTTCTATAACAAGTGGCGCGCGGAACTTCGTCAGCACGGCGGGGACGAATACGACCTCGAAGCGGCCGGGAACAAGATAGCCGTCGGATACGGGCACGGTCAGAAGATCCGCGGCTACCAGAGCCTCGCCACGCTCATGCAGCAGGGACACGGCTACTCGCCCCAGTTCGTCGCCGACGTGACCGACGACATGATCACCATGGAGAAGAAGGACCCGGATGCCTGGGATCTCTACGGCAGGTTCGGCGAGAAGGACGGCGACGGCTGGTTCGCGAACGACCCCGTCGATGGCGCGCTCGAAGTCATGTCACGCGACCCGGAAGGCGCGGCCGGCTATCTCGACCCCGGCACGTCCGCTGGAAAGGAGCGCTCCGACTACCTCCTCGGCCACGGGCACGGCAGCCGGGACTGGAACGTCGTCAACACCACGCACGAGGGCGCCAAGACCGAGTACGTCGGCCCCGATGTGCAGGACGCCGACGACCGCAAGGGTCTGGGCGACGCTCTGACGGCGGCGGCCACGGGGGTTGACCCGAACGGCCCCCGTCCCATGAGCCCGACTGCACACACCGACGCGAACAACCGGGTGTTCACCCATGCGCTGGGAATCCTCTCTGGGCAGGGCGATGACATGCCGGCATCCCTGCGCGACGACATGGCGAAGATCATGGTCAATCACGGCCATGAGACATACGTGGCGATGAGCGACCCCAGCGGCAATCGGCACCCGGCCGACGGGCCGAACCTGGACCGTGACCAGGTCTTGCAGATGACGGAGCAGATATCGCGGAGCCGGGACTCCTACAACCTGCTTCACGAGGGCATGAACTACGCCATCACGGACGACATCCATGACTCCTCGCGTCGCCCCGAGGACACCCTCCACTCGGCCGGCACCGCGATCGGCTTCATGGAAGAGGGCCGATACCTGGCACTCAAGAGTGATCAGCACGACTACACCTGGGACAAGGCGTGGAGCTATCACGTTTCCGGGGCATTGCTGAACTTCATCCCGGTATACGGGGACATGGCCCAGCGTGGTGCCGACGTGATCACCAGCGCGTGGATCATGGATGAACAACGGGACCAGGCTGCCAAGTTGACCAGTGACAGCCAGGCCACGTTCTCCCTGCGTCAGAAGCAGCTCAACGCCATCGCGGACCAGTGGTACGCGGCCAACTCGAAGTGGGCCGACAGTCATGCCGGCTACTCTCACATTCAGGGCATATACGACCAGATCGACGGGGCGGCCAACAACGGCAATTCACTTGCGCGTGGCCGGGCGGGAGCACAGTGACGATGAGACCGGCTCGCGGAGTGGCGTTTCTGCTGTGTACCGGCGTCATCGCCGCAGCGGCGGGCTGCGGCAGCGATCACGCCGCCGTCCCCGCGGAATTCTGCAAGGTCCCGGTGTCGAAGGCGGCCTTGTCGCCGCTCGTCCCGCAAGGCGGATCGGTGAAGCAGACGTACACGGCCTGGGATGGCCGGCCAGGTGCGGTTTGCGCATTGGGGGTCGATGGCCACAAGGTGCTGTACGTCGCTACCGTCCGCTGGGACCGGGCTCCGGATCCTGTGGATTGGAAGGCCGTGGCCTCACGCTTCAAGTACGCCGCCGGGCGGGACGTGTCATTTCCGGGCCATGCGGTGATCGGAAGCAATGGCGCTGTGGTTCAGGCGACATGTGCATCTCGGGCCGGATACGTATCCTTCGATGTCGATTTCTCCGGTGCCCGTGTCGAGAACAGTCCCGGGGGCTACAGAAAGCTGCAGCGCTTCCTGAACGACTTCGTCCCCAGGGAGACCAAAGAGTTCGACTGCACTCACTGACCATGCCCGTCAGCGCGCGGTGGAGCACCCTGCGCGTGGGCGGCATCCGGAACAGCTCGGGCGCCCTCGCCGAAGGCTGGGACGGGTCGACACTCCCAGAAGGTGCTTGATGTCCCACGAGCGGGAAGAAGGAAGCCGCCTCCTCGCGGAGGCACGGTCCTGCGGGACCGACTGGGACTCGGTGGCTGGCGTCCTCTGAACAGCGCGCTCGCGCCGGCGGTCACTGGTGTCCTCCTCGGCGCGGGCGTCGTCGCCCGGCAGAGCGGCGCCTGGTCCTTCTCCGGACCTTCCTGCCACCCGAGCCAGCAGCTGCAGCAGCGGCGAGCGCGACGACTGCGTCGGGATCGCCCCACCCCCACCCCCACCCCCATCCACGTCCGCGACTCCAAGGACACCGACGGCCCCCGGCTCACCGTCACCCCCACCACTTGGACCACCCTCGTCGTGTACGCACGCCGAGAACCGGCCATGTCTACCCGACTCGGCCCGGACGCGCATGGGTTCAGGTACTCAGCCGCCGTAGTCCCCGCAACGGATCGGGCGGCAGTGACGTCCTGTTAACTTAAGAGGATCGTAAGGAATTCATACCCCGCGCGCAGGAACGCCGGTGTGAGTCGGCCGGAATGCGGGCGACGGGGGCACGGGGGAGGACGACGGGCATGTCCTGGGACGAATGGGAACAGCTGAAGGCCGATGCGGCCTCGCGTTCCGGTTCCGCTCGAATGCGGTTGAACCAGCTGCCGGACGCCGGTAGCGGCGGTTCCTCCGGTGGCGGCCCGGACCCCCTGAAGTCGGACCGGAAGGTGTGGTCGACCGCGGGCGGCGACGTCACGGGCCTGCGGACCGATGTGAGCACGGCGCTGGGGAAGCTGGACCAGGGGCAGTCGGGGCTGGGGGACGGCGCCGGGTGCGAGTCGGCCGCGGCGCAGAAGGAGCTCTTCGATTCCTGGAAGAAGTACGTCGGTGACGTGAGCGGCCGCTGCGGGAAGCTGGGCGGTCTGCTGGAGCGCGCGGGGCGCGATCTGTCGATGACCGACGGAGACGTCCGGGACGGGCTGAACAAGATCAAGACGGAGTACCAGGACACCGAGGCCGTCGGCGGCCAGGCGAAGGGCAAGTGAGCAGGTCATGGATCTTGCCGCGTTGAAGGCCATCAAGCCGTCCGAGTACCAGGAAGCCGCGGACGGCTACCGCGCCACGAGCGAGATGGCCGGCAAGGCCAGGGAAGCGATCGACAACCGGATCTCGGCGGGGATCCGCAACCAGCTCTCCGGGGAGACCGCGAAGGCCGCCCTGCGCGAGCTGAAGGAGTTGTCCAAGGACTTCCACTACGCCGAGACCGAGTGCGCGCTGGCCGGCACCGCGCTGAACGGCTTCGCCTTCGACATGGCCGCGGCCAAGCGGAAGCTGGAGGCGGCGATGGAGGACGCGAAGGCGGCCGGCTGCACGGTCGGCGCGGACGGATCGGTGACCTTCCCGGCCGGGGGCAAGGAGGTCGACGGCAAGGTGCCGGAGGGCGGCACGGTGCGGGTGAGCACCAGCCCGACGGACCCGACGGCGGCCGCTCTGGAGCGGCAGGCCGCCAACATCCACCCCAATCCGAACTTCGGCAAGGCCATCGGCTTCGCCGACCGCATCGGCGACGCCCTGAAGGAAGCCACGGACGCGGATGCCAAGTGGGCCCCGAAGCTGCGCGCCCTGAAGGCCGACGACGACCTGGTGGTCTCCGACAAGGACTGGACCGACGTCAAGTCGGACACGGACGGCGTGCGCGACGCGGGCAAGGGCTACCTCGACTCCTTGCCCCAGCCTCCCCGGCACGGCAGCCCGAAGGACAACGCCGCCTGGTGGAAGGGCCTCACCGACGAGCAGCGGTCGGACTACCTCTCCGTGCACCCCGACGCGGTCGGCGCGCTCGACGGGCTCCCCGCCACGGTGCGGGACCAGGCCAACCGAGTGGTGCTCGACGAGGCCCACGCGAAGGCCCAACTGGATTACGGCGACTGGCTGAAGAAGCATCCGGAGCCCGAGCGGTTCCAGCCCTACATCGACCCGTACACCGGGGCCATGCCGAAGGGCCTCAACGTCGAGAGCCAGGCGTGGAAGGACTGGGACGAGGCACGGAAGAACGCGCGCAAGTCCCTCGACGGCATGGACGCGATCCAGACGCGCTTCGACGCGACGGGTCAGAACGGGCTGCCCGAGGCGTACCTCCTGGGATTCAGCACGGACGGGGACGGCCGGGCGATCATCGCCAACGGCAACCCGGACACCGCGGACCACCAGGCGGTCTATGTGCCGGGCACGACGTCGGAGCTGGGAAACATCGGCGGGAACATCGACCGGATGGTCAAGGTCTGGCACGCGGCCAACGACGAGGCCGACGGGAAGTCCGTCTCCACGATCACCTGGCTCGGCTACGACGCGCCGGACAGCGTCTGGAAGGACGCGCCGTTCGAGCACTACGCGTACGACGGGGCCCCGGCGTTCAACAACTTCCTGGACGGGCTCGACGCCACCCACACCGGCGATACGCATCCGCACCGTACGGTCATCGCGCACTCGTACGGAACGACACTCGTCGGCGCCGCGGCCCAGACGGGCCATGTCAGCGCCGATGATCTCGTCTTCGCCGGCAGCCCCGGGGTCAAGGTCTCCGGTGCCGACGAGCTGGACGTCCCCAAGGGACACGTGTGGAACGAGGAGGCCGACGGTGACGTGGTCCCGGACATCGGTCGATGGGGCCACGGCGGGGACCGCTTCATCATCCCCAGCGACCCGGAATTCGGCGCCAACCAGATGACCACGGACACCGAAGGCCACAGCGGCTACTGGGACGAGACGCCTCACGGGCCCACGCAGAGCCTGGAGAACCAGGCCCTGGTCGTCGTCGGGAAGGGCGATGATGTGGCACTGAAGCCGCCGCCCGACCCGTGGGCGCATGTCAAGTAGCTGCGACGACGTAAGGCTCACCGACGTGAAGACCAGACTGGGCGCCTGTGCGCTCGCCCTGCCTCTTGTACTGACCACCATCACTGGATGCGGCATGACTGAGAAAGACTCCGACACGACCCCGTCCGCCGGCACGAGCACCACGCGTGACGCCTCCGACGCGATGGAAAGGCTGTCCAGCGGCATTTACGATCTCATCGGTGTCAGGGGGAAGACGTCCGGCAGCCGTCCGTTCGTCGCGGAATGCACGGGAAAGGACACGAAGACCCACTTCCGGATCTTCCACTGGTGGAGTTTCTATCCGGCGTCGGCGGAAGACCTCGACGTGGCGATGGAGCGGCTCAAGACCGAGCTGCCCAAGCACGGATGGAAGATCGTCACGTACGGGCCGGACACCAGCAAGAACAGGAACATCAACCTGACCGCCGACAACGATCAGCACAAGGCCGGCGTCAACATCGTCCAGCGGGCCAAGAACGACCCGCCGAAGCTGAGCCTGCATGTCGTGTCCGGGTGCTACAGGGTCCCGGACGGCCAGGAGGTCGAACGCTTCTGAGTGGCCCGCCCGCGGCGTCCGCCCGGCCGGAACCGCCCCGCGTTTGACCTAGGTCACTCCGGGGGTAATCTCTACGGCTCGATTGGCGGAGCCCCCCGCCCGTATGGCAGACTGTCGGAGTTGCTCGGTCGAGTGTTGATGCTGCGCGCCTCCCGCCGGGAGGACCGGAAGCGAGTCCCACAGTACTCGTCGTCCTAACTGCCCCACGGGCAGCACTGGGGCGGACGTACGGGAATCTTCCGGGAAGTGTGAGCGCGACACCGGCCAGGCGCCCGGTGGGCCCGAGGTCCCCGGTCCGCGGTTTCCGGAAGGGCCGTGTGCATTCCCCGCAGGGATGTTCGAACAAGGGACATTCATGTCAGCGGGAGCGCGACACGCCCGACCGCGTGGGTCGGAGGCATTGGGTACCGGAAACCACCGGGTCCCAGAGCGTAAGAAGAGACAGGACTACTGAGTAGCCATGGCGGGACAGAAGATCCGCATCCGGCTCAAGGCCTACGACCACGAGGTCATCGACTCCTCGGCGAAGAAGATCGTCGAGACGGTGACCCGCACTGGTGCGTCGGTCGCGGGCCCGGTGCCGCTGCCCACTGAGAAGAACGTGTACTGCGTCATCAAGTCGCCGCACAAGTACAAGGACTCGCGCGAGCACTTCGAGATGCGCACGCACAAGCGCCTGATCGACATTCTCGACCCGACCCCCAAGACCGTTGACTCTCTGATGCGACTCGACCTCCCGGCCGGTGTCGACATCGAGATCAAGCTCTGAGGCTGGTGGGCTGAGAATGGCTAAGCAGATCAAGGGCATCCTGGGCGAGAAGCTCGGCATGACGCAGGTGTGGGACGAGAACAACCGTGTCGTCCCGGTCACCGTCGTCAAGGCCGGCCCCAACGTCGTGACCCAGGTTCGTACGAACGACGTCGACGGCTACGAGTCGGTCCAGATCGCCTTCGGCGAGATCGACCCGCGCAAGGTGAACAAGCCCCTCAAGGGCCACTTCGCCAAGGCCGACGTCACCCCCCGTCGTCACCTCGTCGAGATCCGCACCGCGGACGCCTCCGAGTACACGCTGGGCCAGGAGATCACCGCGCAGGTGTTCGAGGCCGGCGTGAAGGTCGACGTGACCGGCAAGAGCAAGGGCAAGGGCTTCGCCGGTGTCATGAAGCGTCACAACTTCAAGGGCCTCGGCGCCGGTCACGGCACCCAGCGCAAGCACCGCTCGCCCGGTTCCATCGGTGGCTGCGCCACCCCGGGCCGCGTGTTCAAGGGCCTCCGCATGGCGGGTCGCATGGGCAACGAGCGGGTCACCACCCAGAACCTGACCGTCCACGCCGTTGACGCGGAGAAGGGTCTGCTGCTCATCAAGGGCGCGGTTCCCGGTCCGAACGGCGGCCTCGTCCTGGTCCGCACCGCGGCCAAGGGGGCCTGAGGTAACCGATGAGCACTGTTGACATCCTTTCGCCGGCGGGCGAGAAGGCCGGTTCCGTCGAGCTCCCCGCGGAGATCTTCGACGCCAAGGTCAGCGTTCCGCTGATCCACCAGGTCGTCGTCGCGCAGCTGGCCGCGGCCCGTCAGGGCACGCACAAGACCAAGACGCGTGGCGAGGTCCGCGGTGGTGGCAAGAAGCCGTACCGCCAGAAGGGCACCGGTCGCGCCCGCCAGGGTTCGACCCGCGCGCCGCAGTTCGCCGGTGGTGGCGTCGTGCACGGTCCCGTGCCGCGTGACTACTCGCAGCGCACCCCGAAGAAGATGAAGGCCGCCGCCCTGCGCGGTGCCCTCACCGACCGGGCGCGTCACAACCGCATCCACGTCGTCTCCGGCGTGGTCGAGGGCCAGGTCTCCACCAAGGCCGCGAAGAGCCTGTTCGGCAAGATCTCGGAGCGCAAGAACCTGCTCCTGGTCGCCGACCGCTCCGACGAGGCCGCGTGGCTGTCCGCCCGCAACCTGCCCCAGGTCCACATCCTGGAGCCGGGCCAGCTGAACACGTACGACGTTCTCGTCTCGGACGACGTGGTCTTCACCCAGGCCGCTTTCGAGTCCTTCGTGTCCGGCGCGCCTGCGTCGTCGGCTGCTGACACCGAAGGGAGCGAGGTCTGATGGCTATCCGTCACCCCGCTATTGCCTCGAAGGCCGCCAAGGCCGCCAAGGCCGCGCGCGTCGCCAAGGCGCGTCGCCACGCCGCCGAGGGCAAGAACACCGTCGAGACGCCGCTGAGCAAGTCGTACACGGACCCCCGTGACGTCCTGCTGAAGCCGGTCGTCTCCGAGAAGAGCTACGCGCTCCTCGACGAGAACAAGTACACGTTCATCGTCGACCCGAACGCCAACAAGACCCAGATCAAGCAGGCCGTCCAGGCGGTCTTCGACGTCAAGGTCACCGGGGTCAACACGATCAACCGCCAGGGCAAGCGCAAGCGCACGAAGACCGGCTTCGGTCAGCGTGCCGGCAGCAAGCGCGCGATCGTGACCCTCGCCGAGGGCGACCGTATCGACATCTTCGGCGGTCCGACCGCCTAAGGGCGGTCCGGATCGTCCGATATCGGACGAGGACTGAGAAATGGGAATCCGCAAGTACAAGCCGACTACGCCGGGCCGTCGTGGCGCCAGCGTCGCCGACTTCGTCGAGGTCACGCGGTCCACGCCGGAGAAGTCGCTGGTCCGTCCCCTGCACAGCAAGGGCGGCCGTAACAACGCCGGTCGTGTGACCGTTCGCCACCAGGGTGGCGGACACAAGCGCGCCTACCGTCTGATCGACTTCCGTCGTCACGACAAGGACGGCGTGCCGGCGAAGGTCGCGCACATCGAGTACGACCCCAACCGCACCGCGCGCATCGCGCTGCTGCACTACGCCGACGGCGAGAAGCGCTACATCCTCGCCCCGCGCAACCTGCAGCAGGGCGACACCGTGGAGAACGGTCCCGGGGCCGACATCAAGCCGGGCAACAACCTGGCCCTCCGCAACATCCCGGTCGGTACCACGATCCACGCGATCGAGCTCCGTCCCGGTGGCGGTGCCAAGTTCGCCCGTTCCGCCGGTGCCTCCGTGCAGCTGCTCGCGAAGGAGGGCTCCATGGCCCACCTGCGCATGCCGTCCGGCGAGATCCGCCTGGTCGACGTCCGCTGCCGCGCCACCGTCGGCGAGGTCGGCAACGCCGAGCAGAGCAACATCAACTGGGGTAAGGCCGGCCGTAAGCGGTGGCTGGGCGTTCGCCCGACCGTCCGTGGTGTGGTCATGAACCCGGTTGACCACCCGCACGGTGGTGGTGAGGGCCGGACCTCCGGTGGTCGCCACCCTGTGTCCCCGTGGGGCAAGAAGGAAGGCCGTACTCGTTCGCCCAAGAAGGCGTCGAACAAGTACATCGTCCGCCGCCGCAAGACGAACAAGAAGCGCTAAGGACGGGTTGAGATGCCTCGTAGCTTGAAGAAGGGGCCCTTCGTCGACGACCACCTGATGAAGAAGGTGGACACGCAGAACGAAGCCGGCACCAAGAACGTCATCAAGACCTGGTCCCGTCGCTCGATGATCGTCCCGGCCATGCTCGGTCACACGATCGCGGTGCACAACGGCAAGACCCACATCCCGGTGTTCGTCACCGAGTCGATGGTCGGCCACAAGCTCGGCGAGTTCTCGCCGACCCGCACCTTCCGGGGCCACGTCAAGGAAGACCGGAAGTCGAAGCGCCGCTAACAGCGGATCGCATTCAGACACGTAAGTAACTCTGAAGGGACAACCATGGAAGCCAGGGCCCAGGCGCGGTACATCCGCGTCACGCCCATGAAGGCCCGCCGTGTGGTGGACCTCATCCGTGGCATGGACGCCACGGAGGCCCAGGCTGTTCTGCGATTCGCTCCGCAGGCAGCCTCGGTTCCGGTGGGCAAGGTGCTCGACAGCGCCATTGCCAACGCCGCGCACAACTACGACCACACCGACGCCGACAGCCTCTACATCTCCGAGGCGTACGTCGACGAGGGCCCGACCCTGAAGCGGTTCCGGCCGCGCGCCCAGGGCCGTGCCTACCGGATCCGCAAGCGGACCAGCCACATCACCGTGGTCGTCAGCAGCAAGGAAGGAACCCGGTAATGGGCCAGAAGGTTAACCCGCATGGGTTCCGGCTCGGTGTCACGACCGACTTCAAGTCGCGTTGGTACGCCGACAAGCTGTACAAGGACTACGTCAAGGAAGACGTCGCCATCCGTCGGATGATGACGTCCGGCATGGAGCGCGCCGGCATCTCGAAGGTGGAGATCGAGCGCACCCGTGACCGCGTCCGCGTGGACATCCACACCGCTCGTCCGGGCATCGTCATCGGCCGCCGCGGCGCCGAGGCCGACCGCATCCGCGGTGACCTGGAGAAGCTGACCGGCAAGCAGGTCCAGCTCAACATCCTTGAGGTCAAGAACCCGGAGACGGACGCTCAGCTGGTGGCCCAGGCCGTCGCCGAGCAGCTCTCCTCCCGCGTCTCCTTCCGCCGTGCCATGCGCAAGAGCATGCAGTCGGCGATGAAGGCCGGCGCCAAGGGCATCAAGATCCAGTGCGGTGGCCGCCTCGGTGGCGCCGAGATGTCCCGCTCGGAGTTCTACCGCGAGGGCCGTGTGCCCCTGCACACGCTCCGCGCGAACGTGGACTACGGCTTCTTCGAGGCCAAGACGACCTTCGGCCGCATCGGTGTGAAGGTCTGGATCTACAAGGGCGATGTCAAGAACATCGCCGAGGTCCGCGCCGAGAACGCTGCGGCCCGTGCGGGTAACCGCCCGGCCCGTGGTGGTGCCGACCGCCCGGCCCGTGGTGGCCGCGGTGGCGAGCGGCGCGGTCGTAAGCCGCAGCAGGCTGCCGGCGCCGAGGCCCCCAAGGCCGAGGCTCCCGCCGCCGCCGCTCCGGCCGAGAGCACCGGAACGGAGGCCTGACCGAAATGCTGATCCCCCGTAGGGTCAAGCACCGCAAGCAGCACCACCCGAAGCGCGACGGTATGTCCAAGGGTGGCACGCAGGTTGCGTTCGGCGAGTACGGCATCCAGGCGCTGACCCCGGCCTACGTCACGAACCGCCAGATCGAGGCGGCTCGTATCGCGATGACCCGTCACATCAAGCGTGGCGGCAAGGTCTGGATCAACATCTACCCGGACCGTCCGCTCACCAAGAAGCCCGCCGAGACCCGCATGGGTTCCGGTAAGGGTTCTCCCGAGTGGTGGATCGCCAACGTCAAGCCCGGACGCGTCATGTTCGAGCTGTCGTACCCCAACGAGAAGATCGCCCGTGAGGCGCTGACTCGTGCGGCCCACAAGCTGCCGATGAAGTGCCGGATCGTCAAGCGCGAGGCAGGTGAAGCGTGATGTCGGCCGGTACCAAGGCGTCCGAGCTGCGCGAGCTGGGCAACGAGGAGCTTCTGGCGAAGCTCCGCGAGGCCAAGGAAGAGCTGTTCAACCTCCGCTTCCAGGCGGCGACGGGTCAGCTCGAGAACCACGGCCGTCTGAAGGCGGTCCGCAAGGACATCGCGCGGATCTACACCCTGATGCGCGAGCGTGAGCTGGGCATCGAAACGGTGGAGAACGCCTGATGAGCGAGAAGAACGTGACTGAGAACGCAGAGGCCCGCGGCTTCCGCAAGACCCGTGAGGGTCTCGTCGTCAGCGACAAGATGGACAAGACCGTCGTCGTCGCTGTCGAGGACCGCGTGAAGCACGCGCTGTACGGCAAGGTCATCCGCCGTACGAACAAGCTCAAGGCGCACGACGAGCAGAACGCCGCGGGTGTCGGCGACCGTGTCCTCCTCATGGAGACCCGGCCGCTGTCCGCGACGAAGCGCTGGCGCGTCGTCGAGATCCTTGAGAAGGCCAAGTAGCAGGTAATTCCCGCAGGGGAATTCCCATAAGCACGCCTGCGGGGCAGCTGCCTCGCAGGACAGTTCCGCCAGGCTCGGCAGGGGTTCCGTGACGGAGTCCCTGCCGGGAACCGGCAGACAAACAGGAGATAGACGTGATCCAGCAGGAGTCGCGACTGCGTGTCGCCGACAACACTGGTGCGAAGGAGATCCTTTGCATCCGTGTGCTCGGTGGCTCCGGTCGCCGCTACGCGGGCATCGGTGACGTCATCGTCGCCACCGTCAAGGACGCGATCCCCGGTGGCAACGTGAAGAAGGGTGACGTCGTCAAGGCGGTCATCGTTCGCACCGTCAAGGAGCGCCGCCGTCCGGACGGCTCGTACATCCGCTTCGACGAGAACGCCGCCGTCATTCTGAAGAACGACGGCGACCCTCGCGGCACCCGCATCTTCGGCCCGGTCGGCCGTGAGCTGCGCGAGAAGAAGTTCATGAAGATCATCTCGCTCGCGCCGGAGGTGCTGTAAGCATGAAGATCAAGAAGGGCGACCTGGTCCAGGTCATCACCGGCAAGGACAAGGGCAAGCAGGGCAAGGTCATTGCCGCTTACCCGCGCGAGGAGCGTGTCCTGGTCGAGGGTGTCAACCGGGTCAAGAAGCACACGAAGGCCGGTCCGACCGCCAGCGGTTCGCAGGCCGGCGGCATCGTGACCACCGAGGCGCCGGTCCACGTCTCCAACGTCCAGCTGGTCGTGGAGAAGGACGGTCAGAAGGTCGTCACGCGTGTCGGTTACCGCTTCGACGAAGACGGCAACAAGATCCGCGTTGCCAAGCGGACGGGTGAGGACATCTGATGGCTACCACCACCACTCCGCGTCTGAAGACGAAGTACCGCGACGAGATCGCGGGCAAGCTGCGTGACGAGTTCAAGTACGAGAACGTCATGCAGATTCCCGGCCTCGTCAAGATCGTGGTCAACATGGGTGTCGGCGACGCCGCCCGTGACTCGAAGCTGATCGAGGGCGCGATCCGCGACCTGACCACCATCACCGGTCAGAAGCCGGCCGTCACCAAGGCCCGCAAGTCCATCGCGCAGTTCAAGCTGCGTGAGGGCCAGCCGATCGGTGCCCACGTCACGCTCCGTGGCGACCGCATGTGGGAGTTCCTGGACCGCACCCTGTCGCTCGCGCTCCCGCGCATCCGCGACTTCCGCGGCCTGTCCCCCAAGCAGTTCGACGGCCGTGGCAACTACACCTTCGGTCTCACGGAGCAGGTCATGTTCCACGAGATCGACCAGGACAAGATCGACCGCGTCCGGGGTATGGACATCACCGTGGTCACCACGGCGACCAACGACGAAGAGGGCCGTGCCCTTCTCCGTCACCTCGGCTTCCCGTTCAAGGAGGCGTGAGCGAGATGGCGAAGAAGGCTCTCATCGCGAAGGCTGCTCGCAAGCCCAAGTTCGGTGTGCGTGGCTACACCCGCTGCCAGCGCTGCGGTCGCCCGCACTCCGTGTACCGCAAGTTCGGCCTGTGCCGCGTGTGCCTTCGTGAGATGGCTCACCGTGGCGAGCTGCCGGGCGTGACCAAGAGCTCCTGGTAATCCCGACTTTTAGGGATACCTGGACCTCTCGGTAAGCAACCGGGACGGTAGGGGCGCCGACTCTCATGGCTTAGGCTAGGAGGGTTGGGCCTCTGCCGCCCTGAACGACTTACTACGCCGTAGGTCCCCGCGCCGCACCCGTCCCGTCCATGTACGGGGAGAGGGATGGCGCATATAGGAAACCCCGGCGAGAAAGGCCACAGGCCAATTCATGACCATGACTGATCCGATCGCAGACATGCTTACGCGTCTGCGGAACGCGAACTCGGCTTACCACGACTCGGTGTCGATGCCGCACTCCAAGATCAAGTCGCACATCGCGGAGATCCTCCAGCAGGAGGGCTTCATCACGGGCTGGAAGGTCGAGGACGCCGAGGTCGGCAAGAACCTCGTTCTCGAGCTGAAGTTCGGCCCGAACCGTGAGCGCTCCATCGCGGGCATCAAGCGGATCTCCAAGCCCGGTCTCCGGGTGTACGCGAAGTCCACCAACCTGCCCAAGGTGCTGGGTGGCCTCGGCGTGGCGATCATCTCCACGTCGCACGGGCTCCTCACCGACAAGCAGGCCGGCAAGAAGGGCGTGGGTGGGGAAGTCCTCGCCTACGTCTGGTAGCAGAAGGGAACGGAGGAAACAGCTATGTCGCGTATCGGCAAGCTCCCCATCGCGGTTCCCGCCGGCGTGGACGTCACCATCGACGGCCGCACGGTCAAGGTCAAGGGCCCCAAGGGCGAGCTGACCCACACCGTCGTGGCACCGATCGACATCGCCAAGGGCGAGGACGGCACCCTGCAGGTGACCCGCCCCAACGACGAGCGTCAGAACAAGGCCCTGCACGGCCTGTCCCGCACGCTGGTGGCGAACATGATCACCGGCGTGACCCAGGGTTACGTGAAGAAGCTTGAGATCAGCGGTGTCGGTTACCGAGTGACCGCCAAGGGTTCCAACCTGGAGTTCGCTCTCGGTTACAGCCACCCGATCGTGGTCGAGGCCCCTGAAGGCATCTCCTTCAAGGTGGAGACCCCGACCCGTTTCTCGGTCGAGGGCATCGACAAGCAGAAGGTCGGCGAGGTTGCGGCCAACATCCGCAAGCTGCGCAAGCCCGACCCGTACAAGGCCAAGGGCGTCAAGTACGAGGGCGAAGTCATCCGCCGCAAGGTCGGAAAGGCGGGTAAGTAAGCCATGGCATACGGGCAGAAGATCCTCAAGGGCGACGCCTACAAGCGCGCCGCGATCAAGCGCCGTCACATCCGGATCCGTAAGAGGGTGTCCGGTACGGCGGAGCGTCCCCGTCTGGTCGTGACCCGCTCCAACCGCCACATCGTGGCGCAGGTGATCGACGACCTGAAGGGCCACACCCTGGCGTCGGCGTCCACCTTGGACGCTTCGATCCGCGGTGCCGAGGGCGACAAGTCCGCGCAGGCCAAGCAGGTCGGCGCCCTGGTCGCCGAGCGCGCCAAGGCCGCTGGCGTCGAGGCTGTCGTGTTCGACCGTGGTGGTAACCAGTACGCCGGGCGCATCGCCGCCCTGGCGGACGCCGCCCGCGAGGCCGGGCTCAAGTTCTGAGCCGGTTCCGTAGCTAGCGGAAAAAGAGAGAGGTAATTCCAATGGCTGGACCCCAGCGCCGCGGTGGCGGTGCCGGTGGCGGCGAGCGGCGGGACCGGAAGGGCCGTGACGGCGGCGCTGCTGCCGCCGAGAAGACCGCGTACGTCGAGCGCGTCGTCGCGATCAACCGAGTCGCCAAGGTTGTGAAGGGTGGTCGTCGCTTCAGCTTCACCGCGCTGGTCGTGGTGGGCGACGGTGACGGCACCGTGGGTGTCGGTTACGGCAAGGCCAAGGAGGTGCCGGCCGCCATCGCCAAGGGCGTTGAGGAGGCCAAGAAGCACTTCTTCAAGGTCCCCCGTATCCAGGGCACCATCCCGCACCCGATCCAGGGTGAGAAGGCTGCCGGCGTCGTGCTGCTCAAGCCCGCGTCCCCCGGTACCGGTGTTATCGCCGGTGGTCCGGTGCGCGCCGTGCTCGAGTGCGCCGGTATCCACGACATCCTGTCGAAGTCGCTCGGCTCCGACAACGCGATCAACATCGTGCACGCGACCGTGGCGGCCCTGAAGGGCCTGCAGCGTCCGGAGGAGGTCGCGGCTCGCCGTGGTCTGCCTCTTGAGGACGTCGCTCCCGCGGCTCTGCTGCGTGCGCGTGCCGGGGCGGGTGCGTGATGGCTCAGCTCAAGATCACGCAGGTCAAGTCCTACATCGGCAGCAAGCAGAACCACCGTGACACCCTGCGCTCCCTTGGTCTCAAGGGCATCAACACGCAGGTCGTCAAGGAGGACCGCCCCGAGTTCCGCGGCATGGTGCACACCGTCCGCCACCTCGTGACGGTCGAGGAGGTCGACTGATCATGGCGGAGCAGAACCCGCTCAAGATCCACAACCTCCGTCCCGCCCCGGGCGCCAAGACCGCCAAGACCCGTGTCGGTCGTGGTGAGGCGTCGAAGGGTAAGACGGCCGGTCGTGGTACCAAGGGCACCAAGGCTCGTTACCAGGTTCCGGAGCGCTTCGAGGGTGGCCAGATGCCGCTCCACATGCGCCTCCCGAAGCTGAAGGGCTTCAAGAACCCGTTCAAGACCGAGTACCAGGTCGTGAACCTGGACAAGCTGGCCGCGCTCTACCCGCAGGGTGGAGAGGTCACCGTCCAGGATCTCGTCGACAAGGGTGCCGTGCGCAAGAACAGCCTCGTCAAGGTCCTCGGCCAGGGCGAGATCTCCGTGGCGCTGCAGGTGACGGTCGACGCCGTCTCCGGCTCCGCCAAGGAGAAGATCACCGCCGCCGGCGGTACGGTCACCGAGCTCGTCTGAGTCCTTCGGACGACGCCTCGATGACGTAAGCGATCCCGACCGGGGGTACCTCACAATGAGGTATCCCCGGTTGGTCGTTCCACGGCGGGCATGGTCGCCGGTAAGGTGGCCAGCACTGTACTCACTCGTATTCGTCGAACCTCAGACCGTCACCCTTGACGCAGTTGCGCGGGGGTCGCAGGAGGCACCGTGCTCACCGCGTTCGCCCGGGCGTTCAAGACGCCCGACCTGCGCAAGAAGCTGCTCTTCACGCTGGGCATCATCGTGGCCTACCGGGTCGGTACCCACATCCCGATCCCCGGCGTCAACTACAAGGCCGTCCAGCAGTGCGTGAGCGAGGCGGGGGCCAACCAGGGCCTGTTCGGCCTCGTGAACATGTTCAGCGGCGGTGCGCTGCTGCAGATCACGGTCTTCGCGCTCGGCATCATGCCGTACATCACGGCCAGCATCATTCTCCAGCTGCTGACCGTGGTGATCCCGCGCCTGGAAGCCCTCAAGAAGGAGGGCCAGGCCGGCACCACGAAGATCACGCAGTACACGCGCTACCTGACTCTGGCCCTCGCGATCCTGCAGGGCACCGGCCTCGTCGCCACCGCCCGCAGCGGCGCGCTGTTCAGCGGCTGCTCGGTGGCCACCAGCATCGTCCCGGACCAGGCGATCTTCACCACGATCACGATGGTCATCTGCATGACGGCCGGCACCACGGTGGTCATGTGGCTCGGCGAGCTGATCACCGACCGCGGCATCGGCAACGGCATGTCGATCCTGATGTTCATCTCGATCGCCGCGACCTTCCCGTCCGCGCTGTGGGCGATCAAGAAGCAGGGCACCCTGGCCGGCGGCTGGATCGAGTTCGGCACGGTCATCCTGGTCGGCCTGGTCATGGTCGCGCTCGTGGTCTTCGTCGAGCAGGCCCAGCGCCGCATCCCGGTGCAGTACGCGAAGCGGATGATCGGGCGCCGGTCCTACGGCGGCACGTCCACCTACATCCCGCTCAAGGTGAACCAGGCGGGTGTGATCCCCGTCATCTTCGCCTCGTCCCTCCTGTACATCCCGGCCCTGGTCGCGCAGTTCGCGGGCGGCAACTCGGGCTGGAAGGAGTGGATCCAGCAGAACCTCACCAAGGGTGACCACCCGCTTTACATCACTTTGTACTTCTTGCTCATCGTTTTCTTCGCGTTCTTCTACGTGGCGATCTCCTTCAACCCCGAGGAAGTCGCCGACAACATGAAGAAGTATGGTGGCTTCATCCCGGGCATCCGGGCTGGCCGACCGACCGCTGAGTACCTTTCGTACGTGCTCAACCGGATCACCTGGCCGGGTTCGCTGTACCTGGGTCTGATCGCTCTCGTACCGACAATGGCGTTGGTCGGCTTCGGAGCAAGCCAGAACTTCCCGTTCGGTGGTACCAGCATCCTCATCATCGTGGGTGTCGGTCTGGAGACGGTGAAGCAGATCGAGAGCCAGCTCCAGCAGCGCAATTACGAAGGGTTCCTCCGCTGATGCGTATCGTCCTCGTCGGGCCGCCCGGTGCCGGTAAGGGAACGCAGGCCGTCCGGCTCGCAGACAAGCTGGCAATCCCGCACATCTCCACCGGCGACCTCTTCCGGGCCAACATCAGCCGGCAGACCGAGCTGGGCAAGCTCGCGAAGTCCTACATGGACGCCGGCAACCTCGTCCCCGACGAGGTCACCATCGCCATGGCCAAGGACCGCATGGAACAGCCGGACGCCGCGGGCGGCTTCCTGCTGGACGGCTTCCCGCGCAACGTGGCCCAGGCCGCGGCGCTGGACGAGCTGCTGCGCACCGAGAAGATGGCACTGGACGCGGTCCTGGACCTGGAGGCCCCCGAGGACGAGGTGGTCAAGCGCATCGCCGGCCGCCGGATCTGCCGCAAGGACTCCTCGCACGTCTTCCACGTGGCGTACAACGCGCCGCAGCAGGAGGGCGTCTGCGACGTCTGCGGCGGCGAGCTGTACCAGCGCGAGGACGACTCCGAGGACACCGTCCGCACGCGCCTGGAGGTCTACCACACGCAGACCGAGCCCATCATCGACTACTACAAGTCGCAGGGCCTGGTCCGCACGATCTCCGCGACGGGCCCGGTGGACGAGGTCACCGAGCGCGCGCTGGAGGCGCTGAAGAGCGAGCAGGCCGGGAACAAGTAGGTCCGGCCGCCTTCCGGCCGCGGCGCCCTTACGGGGGCGCCGCGGCCGTAGTGTTGTACAGGTACATCCAGCCGACGTGAGTGACGGAGAGCGCAGGCCCCCATGGTGCAGATCAAGACGCCCGAGCAGATCGCCAAGATGCGAGCGGCGGGCCTGGTCGTCGCCGCGATCCACGCGGCCACCCGGGAGGCGGCGGTGCCCGGCGCCTCCACGAAGGACCTGGACGAGGTCGCGCGCAAGGTGCTCGCCGAGCACGGCGCCAAGTCGAACTTCCTGGGCTACGGCGGCTTCCCCGCGACCATCTGCACCTCGGTGAACGACGTGGTGGTGCACGGCATCCCCTCCGACGACGTCGTCCTCAAGGACGGCGACATCATCTCCATCGACTGCGGCGCGATCGTGGACGGCTGGCACGGAGACGCGGCGTACACCGCCTTCGTCGGCTCCGGTCACGCCCCGGAGCTGGTCGAGCTGTCCCGGGTGACCGAGGGCTCGATGTGGGCCGGCATCGCGGCGATGAAGGCGGGCAACCGGCTGGTCGACATCTCCCGGGCGATCGAGACGTACATCCGCCGACAGCCGAAGCCGGGCGGCGGGCGCTACGGGATCATCGAGGACTACGGCGGCCACGGCATCGGCACCGAGATGCACATGGACCCACACCTGCTGAACTACGTCGAGCGGCGCCGGGGCAAGGGCCCGAAGCTGGTGCCGGGCTTCTGCCTCGCCATCGAGCCGATGGTCTCGCTCGGCACGCCCAGGACCGAGGTCCTGGAGGACGACTGGACGGTCATCACGACCGACGGCACGTGGTCCTCGCACTGGGAGCACTCGGTCGCGCTGACCGAGGAAGGCCCGCTGGTGCTGACGGCCGTCGACGGCGGCAGGGCGAAGCTGGCGGAGTTCGGCATCACGGCCGCTCCCGACCCCCTCGCCTAGACGAACACAGCTCGCATAGTGGTCCCCTCCGGTGGGAAGACTCCCTCGATTCGCGTTTCGGGTCGGCCCGACGTAGACTGACTCGTCGGCTCTCGTGCACCCGCATGTCCGCATGCGCCCGTAAGGGACGCGGGAGAGTCGATCAAGGTAGTCGATTCGAAGGGCGAAGCGTGGCCAAGAAGCAAGGTGCCATCGAGATCGAGGGCACTGTCGTCGAGTCTCTGCCGAACGCCATGTTCAAGGTCGAGCTCCAGAACGGCCACCAGGTCCTGGCACACATCAGCGGCAAGATGCGTATGCACTACATCCGCATCCTCCCTGACGACCGGGTCGTGGTGGAGCTGTCTCCGTACGACCTGACGCGTGGCCGGATCGTCTACCGGTACAAGTAGATCTTGCCCGCGCCCCGGGCCCGCCCGGTGCGATGGCACTGACCCGGAGAACCTCACCCCATGAAGGTCAAGCCGAGCGTCAAGAAGATCTGCGACAAGTGCAGGGTGATCCGCCGTCACGGCCGGGTCATGGTCATCTGCGAGAACCCGCGCCACAAGCAGCGCCAGGGCTGACGCACGACCACCCCTCTCTGCACCTCTATCGCAGAGTTTTCGCGCGACGCGAGCTGAATTGTTCATACGCAGGACCCGAGCCCACCAGCTCGACACCCCCGGTTCGGAGGCCGGGGACCCGGTTCGTACCTCATACGGCGGCCGGGAGCCGGTTCTGCGGAAGACCTCCGAAGATTCACCAGGAGCCATTGAATGGCACGCGTTTCCGGTGTTGACATCCCGCGCGAAAAGCGCGTGGAGGTCGCCCTCACCTACGTGTTCGGCATCGGCCGGACCCTCTCGAAGGAGACGCTGGCTGCGACCGGCGTCGACCCGAACACCCGCGTTCGCGACCTCAGCGAAGAGCAGCTGGTCGCCATCCGCGAGTACGTCGACAACAACATCAAGACCGAGGGTGACCTCCGTCGCGAGATCCAGGCCGACATCCGCCGCAAGGTCGAGATCGGTTGCTACCAGGGTCTCCGTCACCGTCGCGGTCTGCCCGTCCGCGGTCAGCGCACCAGCACCAACGCCCGTACCCGCAAGGGCCCGCGTCGCGCCATCGCCGGCAAGAAGAAGCCGGGCAAGAAGTAGTCCGCAGCGGACCTCTGTCCACGGTCTTCGCTGTAGGACCGACCACCTCCCTCTAGGAGTTTGTAGATGCCCCCCAAGGGTCGTCAGGGCGCTGCCAAGAAGGTGCGCCGCAAGGAAAAGAAGAACGTCGCTCACGGCCACGCGCACATCAAGAGCACGTTCAACAACACGATCGTCTCGATCACGGACCCCTCGGGCAACGTGATCTCCTGGGCCTCCGCCGGCCACGTCGGCTTCAAGGGCTCCCGGAAGTCCACGCCGTTCGCCGCGCAGATGGCCGCCGAGTCGGCTGCCCGCCGCGCCCAGGAGCACGGCATGCGCAAGGTCGACGTGTTCGTCAAGGGCCCGGGTTCCGGCCGTGAGACCGCGATCCGCTCCCTGCAGGCCACGGGTCTCGAGGTCGGCTCCATCCAGGACGTCACCCCGACCCCGCACAACGGCTGCCGCCCGCCGAAGCGCCGCCGCGTCTGACGCACAGCGCTCCGCTGGTTTCGCGGTTTCGGGCGGTACGGCCTCTGTGAGGACGCCGTACCGCCCGTACCCTTGCAGTACAGAGTCGGGCGTCAAATAGCGGGCGCCCCTGACTGAAGGATTCATTCCATGCTGATCGCTCAGCGACCTTCGTTGACCGAAGAGGTCGTCGACGAGTTCCGCTCCCGGTTCGTGATCGAGCCGCTGGAGCCGGGCTTCGGCTACACCCTCGGCAACTCCCTCCGTCGTACCCTCCTGTCCTCGATCCCCGGTGCCGCTGTCACCAGCATCCGGATCGACGGCGTGCTGCACGAGTTCACCACCGTGCCGGGCGTCAAGGAGGACGTCACCGACCTGATCCTCAACATCAAGCAGCTGGTCGTCTCCTCGGAGCACGACGAGCCGGTCGTGATGTACCTGCGCAAGCAGGGCCCGGGTCTGGTCACCGCCGCCGACATCGCGCCCCCGGCCGGTGTCGAGGTGCACAACCCCGACCTCGTCCTCGCCACGCTCAACGGCAAGGGCAAGCTGGAGATGGAGCTGACCGTCGAGCGCGGTCGCGGCTACGTCTCCGCCGTGCAGAACAAGCAGGTGGGCCAGGAGATCGGCCGTATCCCGGTCGACTCCATCTACTCGCCGGTTCTCAAGGTCACGTACAAGGTCGAGGCCACGCGTGTCGAGCAGCGCACCGACTTCGACAAGCTGATCGTGGACGTCGAGACCAAGCAGGCGATGCGTCCGCGTGACGCCATGGCCTCCGCGGGCAAGACGCTGGTCGAGCTGTTCGGTCTCGCGCGCGAGCTGAACATCGACGCCGAGGGCATCGACATGGGTCCGTCCCCGACGGACGCCGCGCTCGCCGCCGACCTGGCTCTGCCGATCGAGGAGCTGGAGCTCACGGTCCGCTCCTACAACTGCCTCAAGCGCGAGGGCATCCACTCCGTGGGTGAGCTCGTGGCTCGCTCCGAGGCCGACCTCCTGGACATCCGCAACTTCGGTGCGAAGTCCATCGACGAGGTCAAGGCGAAGCTGGCCGGCATGGGCCTGGCCCTCAAGGACAGCCCGCCCGGATTCGACCCGACCGCCGCCGCCGACGCCTTCGGCGCCGACGACGACGCGGACGCGGGCTTCGTGGAGACCGAGCAGTACTGATCCGGTACTGGACGCGTTCCACCCTCCGGGGGTCCCACGGGACCCCCGGATCTCCGACAGACAACCGTCTGCTCGGATACTGACCCCGGTACCTGATACGGCCGGGGCAGACACACAGGAGAAGAACCATGCCGAAGCCCACCAAGGGTGCCCGTCTGGGCGGCAGCGCCGCGCACGAGAAGCTGCTCCTCGCGAACCTCGCGAAGAGCCTCTTCGAGCACGGCCGCATCACCACCACCGAGGCGAAGGCCCGCCGCCTGCGCCCGTACGCCGAGCGTCTGGTCACCAAGGCGAAGAAGGGCGACCTTCACAACCGCCGTCAGGTGCTCCAGGTCATCACGGACAAGAGCATCGTGCACACGCTCTTCACCGAGATCGGCCCGCGGTACGAGAACCGTCCCGGTGGCTACACCCGCATCACCAAGATCGGCAACCGCCGTGGCGACAACGCGCCCATGGCCGTGATCGAGCTGGTCGAGGCGCTGACGGTGCAGCAGAAGGCCGTGGGCGAGGCCGAGGCCGCGACCAAGCGCGCCGTCAAGGAGGCCGACGAGGCCGCTGCCACCGAGGCTGCCGCCGAGGAGTCGAAGGACGCGTAAGCGTTCTGCCCCTTCAGGGCGTCGCGGGCCCGCCCCTTTGCGGGGGCGGGCCCGCTTTTCTGTACCCGAGAGGATCTCTGTGTGAGTGACGAAGCACTGCCCGGCCGTGTACGCGTCCGCCTCGACCTGTCCTACGACGGCGCCGGTTTCCACGGCTGGGCCAAGCAGGCCGGCGGCAAGCGGACCGTGCAGGGGGAGATCGAGGACGCCCTGCGGACGGTGACGCGGTCGAAGGAGACGTACGAGCTGACCGTGGCCGGGCGCACCGACGCCGGGGTGCACGCGCGCGGGCAGGTGGCACACGTCGACCTGCCGGTGGAGCTGTGGGCGGAGCACCGCGAGAAGCTGCTCAAGCGGCTCGCCGGGCGGCTGCCGAAGGACGTGCGGATCTGGCGGGTGGCCGAGGCGCCGGAGGGGTTCAACGCCCGGTTCTCGGCGATCTGGCGGCGCTACGCGTACCGGGTCACCGACGACCCCGGCGGCGTGGACCCGCTGCTGCGGGGACATGTGCTGTGGCATGACTGGCCGCTCGACGTGGCCGCCATGAACGAGGCCGCGCGGGCGCTGCTCGGCGAGCACGACTTCGCCGCGTACTGCAAGAAGCGCGAGGGCGCGACCACCATCCGCACGCTCCAGGACCTGAGCCTGGTGCGCGGCGCGGACGGGATCATCACGGCCACGGTCCGGGCGGACGCGTTCTGCCACAACATGGTGCGCTCGCTGATCGGCGCCCTGCTGTTCGTCGGCGACGGGCACCGCGGCCCCGAGTGGCCCGGGAAGGTGCTGGCCGCGGGGGTGCGCGACTCCGCCGTGCACGTCGTACGACCGCACGGGCTGACCCTCGAAGAGGTCGGCTACCCCGCCGACGAGCTGCTGGCCGCCCGTAACAAGGAGGCCCGGAACAAGCGCTCGCTGCCGTCGGCGGGGTGCTGCTGAGCTACTGGTTCGCGGCCGCCGACGCCTGGGCCTGGCCGCGGCGGTGGATCTGCTGGAAGGTGAACTCCGCCAGGTCGTCGCCGGCGCGGAAGACCGGGGTGTCCTTGGTGGTGACGTTCTTGCCGGTGGTGAAGCCGGCGAGGGTGAAGTAGGCGTAGCGGCCGTAGGCGTTGCGGGTCGAGCGGCAGGTGGCGCCGTCGCAGAAGGCCGCGACGCCCTGGCCGGGCAGCGCCCGCACGATGCTGTGGTCGTCGGTCTGCCTGCGGGCCTTCGTGGCCTGGGCCTCGGTGTCGAACAGGGCGACGCCGACGGTGACCGCGATGTCGCCGTTGGTGTACGTGGCGCGCATCACTCGGGTGCAGCCGTCGGCGGCGAGGATCTTGGGCAGGGAACCGCCGGTCGCCGTGGCGCAGCTCGTGGTGTCACCGGTGGCGCCCTTCTTGTACACGGTGCCGCCGATCGTCAGCCGGGTGCCCGGGAACAGGGTGGCGGGGCTCAGCGGGGCGGTGTCCTTCTTGGCGCTGGATATGAACTCCTTCGGGTCCAGCGGCGGCGGGGCGCTGGTGGGCGCGAAGGACGGCGCCGTGGGGGAGCTGTCGGGCAGGGAGGCGCTGGGCGCCTGGGTGGGGTGCCCGGAGGTGTCGTTCCGGCCGTTCGCGGAGACGACGGCCAGGGCGACCGCCGCGCCGACGGCGACCGTGGCCAGCGCGCCGCCGACGATGAACAGCAGCTTGCGCCGCTTGCCGCGGGTCTCCGAGGCCTCCGCGAGCGCGGCCCAGTCGGGTGTCCCCTCGTCGCCGCCGCCGCTCCAGGGCTGCTGAGGCTGCTGGGGCTGCTGTGATTGCGGTTTCCAGGGATCCCACTGAGACTGGGGTCCCCCCTGCCCGTAACTCATGGGGCGCATCTTAGACGCGGGCCAGCACGGGCGAGTACCGCCCGGCGGCCCGCCGGACGGCCTGCCTCGTTTTGACCCGTCCGGGGGCCGCCAGGTAACCTGCTTCTTCGTTGTGTATTGGCTTGCTCATTCTCACGGGACGGGCCCTTACACCGGTCCACCGGGCCGATGACCAGCGATCAGCACGCGGTTTGCGTCACCGCGGTGCGGTCGAGGCTGTCGTGATCGTTTCGGTGACCTGTTCAGGACCATTCACTCGAAGCGAAGGCTACGAACCGTGCGTACGTACAGCCCCAAGCCCGGCGATGTGACGCGCCAGTGGCACGTCATCGACGCTCAGGACGTTGTCCTGGGCCGTCTCGCCACCACTGCTGCGACCCTCCTCCGGGGCAAGCACAAGCCGATCTACGCGCCGCACGTCGACGCTGGTGACTTCGTCATCATCATCAACGCCGACAAGGTGCACCTGTCCGGCAACAAGCGGACCCAGAAGATGGCGTACCGCCACTCCGGCTACCCGGGTGGTCTGCGCTCCGTCCGCTACGACGACCTTCTGGCCAACAACCCCGAGAAGGCCGTCGAGAAGGCCGTCAAGGGCATGCTCCCCAAGAACTCCCTGGGCCGTCAGATGCTCTCGAAGCTGAAGGTCTACAAGGGTGACCAGCACCCGCACGCTGCCCAGCAGCCGGTGCCGTTCGAGATCACCCAGGTCGCGCAGTAAGTCCGGCCACCCCCTAAGACTGAAGAGAATCTGAGGAGAATCGTGGCCGAGACCACTGCCGAGCAGCCGCTCGAAGAGCTTGACATCGACAGCTACACCACCGAGTCCGAGGTCCCCGTCGAGGGCGAGTACACCTCCGAGTCGATGGCCTCCCGCTTCGGCGAGCCCCAGCCGGCCGCCGGCCTGGGCCGCCGCAAGAACGCCATTGCCCGTGTCCGGATCGTTCCGGGCACCGGCAAGTGGAAGATCAACGGCCGCACCCTTGAGGACTACTTCCCCAACAAGGTGCACCAGCAGGAGGTCAACGAGCCCTTCAAGGTGCTCGAACTCGAGGGCCGTTACGACGTCATCGCCCGCATCGCCGGTGGCGGTGTCTCCGGTCAGGCCGGTGCGCTCCGTCTCGGTGTCGCCCGCGCGCTGAACGAGGCGGACGTCGACAACAACCGTGGTGCCCTGAAGAAGGCCGGCTTCCTGCGCCGCGACGACCGCGCGGTCGAGCGGAAGAAGGCCGGTCTGAAGAAGGCCCGCAAGGCTCCGCAGTACAGCAAGCGCTAAACAGCAGGAGCTGCCTGCTCGTACTCCGAACGCCCCGGCGGCACGCCACATGTGCCGTCGGGGCGTTCGTTTATCTCAGCCAAGGGCGTATAACGACACAAGACGCTCAAAGGCTTGTGTGACCGGATGGCGAGGCCCCCCTTCGACGCGGTGCCCGTCCGTTTACGCCATCGACGCTTCCTCAGGAGGACAAGTGGGACGACTCTTCGGCACGGACGGCGTGCGCGGTGTCGCCAACGCGGATCTGACCGCGGAGATGGCCCTCGGCCTCTCCGTGGCCGCGGCGCATGTGCTGGCCGAGGCGGGGACCTTCGCGGGCCACCGGCCGAAGGCCGTGGTCGGGCGGGATCCACGCGCGTCCGGGGAGTTCCTGGAGGCCGCGGTGGTCGCGGGCCTGGCGAGCGCGGGCGTGGACGTCCTGCGGGTCGGTGTGCTGCCGACGCCCGCGGTGGCCCATCTCACCGGCGCGCTCGGCGCCGACCTCGGCGTGATGCTGTCCGCGAGCCACAACGCCATGCCGGACAACGGCATCAAGTTCTTCGCCCGCGGCGGCCACAAGCTCGCCGACGACCTGGAGGACCGGATCGAGGCGGTCTACGAGTCGCACCGGCACGGCGAGCCGTGGGAGCGGCCGACGGGCGCCGGGGTGGGCCGCGTACGGTCGTACGACGAGGGTTTCGAGCAGTACGTCGGCCATCTGCTGTCGGTGCTGCCCAACCGGCTCGACGGGCTGAAGATCGTCCTGGACGAGGCGCACGGGGCGGCCTCGGGGGTCTCGCCGGAGGCGTTCACCCGGGCCGGCGCGCAGGTCGTCACGATCGGCGCGGAGCCGGACGGCCTCAACATCAACGACGGCTGCGGCTCGACGCATCTCGGTCAGCTGAAGGCGGCCGTGGTCGAGCACGGCGCGGATCTCGGCATCGCGCACGACGGTGACGCCGACCGGTGCCTCGCGGTGGACCACACCGGTGAGGAGGTCGACGGCGACCAGATCCTCTCCGTGCTGGCGCTGGCGATGCGGGAGCGCTCCGCGCTGCGGGCCGACACCGTGGTGGCGACCGTGATGTCCAACCTCGGCTTCAAGCTGGCCATGGAGAAGGCCGGCATCCAGCTGGTGCAGACGGCGGTCGGGGACCGGTACGTGCTGGAGGAGATGAAGCAGCACGGGTACGCGCTCGGCGGCGAGCAGTCCGGGCACGTGATCATCCTCGACCACGCGACGACGGGCGACGGCACGCTGACCGGTCTGCTGCTGGCGGCGCGGGTCGCGCAGAGCGGGCGCAGTCTGCGGGAACTGACGTCCGTGATGGAGCGGTTGCCGCAGGTTCTCGTCAACGTGCCGGACGTGGACAGGTCGCGGGTGCGCACGTCCGCCGACCTCGCCGCCGCGGTTTCCGAGGCCGAGCGTGAACTCGGTGAGACGGGGCGGGTGTTGCTGCGTCCGTCCGGTACCGAGCCGTTGGTGCGGGTGATGGTCGAGGCCGCGGACATCGAGCAGGCGCGGTCGGTGGCGGGGCGTCTCGCCGATGCGGTGAAGGCGGCGCTGGGATAGTCCCGGGTCCGGGGAGGGGGACCGCACGTCGCGGGCCGCGGGTCCGTGGTGCTGGGTCGCGTGGTTCCCCGCGCCCCAGGGGCGCGACGGTCCCGCGTCGCTAACCGCGCTGCCGCTTCCAGAAGTACTTCTGCGCGAGCAGCGTGAGCGTTCCCGCCAGGATGATGCCCAGCAGGTTCAGCAGGAGCTGGTCGGTCGAGCCCAGGGTCTGGGTCGTGTCGCCGTAGGCGAGGGCGACCGCCGCGTTGGCGGCGGCCGGGACCGTGGTGACCGAGATGGCCACGCCCACCAGGGCACCGGACTTGGCGGAGGTCAGGGAGAGGGTGCCGGCCACGCCCGCCAGGAGCGCCACGATGAACGAGAAGGCGTCCGGGGCGTAGACGAACGCCGTGTTGGGGCGCCTGCCCTCCAGGGCGGAGCGGTGGAACAGGCCGAGGGCGTCCATCAACAGGCTGAAGCCGACCGTCACCGCCATCGCCACCGCGAAGCCCACGAGCAGCGCGGTCAGCGAGCGCAGCGCCAGGCGCGGATGGCGTCGGACCATGGCCGTGCAGACGCCGGCCAGCGGGCCGAACTCCGGTCCCACGGCCATCGCGCCGACGATCAGGATGGCGTTGTCCAGCACCACACCGCAGGCCGCGATCATCGTGGCCAGCGTGATGAAGGCGACGTAGGTGACCGACAGGGTCGACTCCTCGTGGGTGGCCTCGGTCAGGCCCTCCCACAGCACCGCGTCCGCGCCCTCGCCCGGGGCGTCCTCCTCCGCCTTGTCGGCGCGCCGGGACAGCGACAGGTCGATGTTCTCCACGGCGATGGAGCCGCTGCTGTCCAGGCCCAGGCGCCGGAGACCGGCGATGAGCGTGTCGCCCGCCTCGCGCGCGACGTCGCACATCACCAGGTCCCCGGCCGGCTCGCGGGCGGCCCCCGGTATCACCGCGAGGTGTGTGGTGCCGACCGTTGCTTCGATCAGTCGCACCACCTCGTCGGTCTGGTCGGCCGGGGTGATCAGGCGCAGATGCAGCATGGCGCCTTTCTAGCAGGTGCGCTTCGCCCTACAGCTTGCGCAGGCGCAGGCGTTGCACCTTGTGGTCCGGGCCCTTCCTGAGGATCAGGGTGGCGCGGCCGCGGGTCGGGGCGATGTTCTCGGTCAGGTTGGGTTTGTTGATGGTGCGCCACAGGGCGCGGGCGTAGTCGAGGGCCTCGTCCTCGGAGACCTGGGTGTACTTGCGGAAGTACGAGTCGGGGTCCTGGAAGGCCGTCTGCCGCAGTTTGCGGAAGCGGTCGAGGTACCAGCGCTCGATGTCCTCGGTGCTCGCGTCGACGTACACGCTGAAGTCGAAGTAGTCGGCGAGGCCGACCCGGGTGCGGCCGTCCTTGCCGGGCAGGGCGGGCTGGAGGACGTTCAGGCCCTCCACGATCAGGATGTCGGGGCGGCGGACCGTGAGCTTCTGGTCCGGGACGATGTCGTAGATGAGGTGGGAGTAGACCGGCGCCGTCACCTCGCTCTTGCCGGCCTTGATGTCGGCGACGAAGCGGGTCAGCGCCCGGCGGTCGTAGGACTCGGGGAAGCCCTTGCGCGACATCAGGCCGCGGGCCTCCAACTCCTCGGTGGGCAGCAGGAAGCCGTCCGTGGTGACCAGCTCGACGTGCGGGTGCTCGGGCCAGCGGGACAGCAGGGCCTGCAGGAGACGGGCGACGGTGGACTTGCCGACGGCGACGGAGCCGGCGACGCCTATGACGAACGGCGTGCCGGACTGGGAGCCCTGCTCGCCGAGGAAGGTGTTCAGCGCGCCTCTGAGGGCGTCGGTCGCGCCGACGTAGAGATTGAGCAGACGGGACAGCGGGAGGTAGATGTCGCGCACCTCGTCCAGGTCGATCACATCGCCCAGACCGCGCAGCTTCTCCACCTCCTCGGCGGTGAGCGGCAGCGGCGTCTTGTCGCGCAGCGCGCTCCACTCGGCGCGGGTGAGGTCGACGTAAGGAGTCGCCTCCGGCCTGTGCCGGTGGGCGCTCCGGGGCATCGAGGGGACCGGTGAGATCACATTCCATTGTTAACGGAGTTTGAACGGGGTGGCGGGGTGGGGTACGTCACGCGTTCGGTGGCGTGCGTCACGCGGTCGCTCCCCACCCCGCCGCCTCGACGGGGCCTCAGGTGTTGATCAGCGACACCTGGCGGGAGTTCTGCAGGATGCTGCCGAACTGCGGGATGGCGTTGAGTATCTCCATCCCGACCTGGCCGGGCTTGAGCAGCTGGGCCCCCGCCGTCCCGATCCGCCGCCGGCCGTCCGCCGCGGTGCCGGAGGGCAGCACGGCCACGGTGCCGTCGCCGTTGTTCTGCCAGGGGCTACCCGAGATCAGGTCGGCCCCGCCGTCGTGGTCGAGGTCGGTGAGCAGCACGGCGGTGCCGAAGTTGCCGTCCGGATCGCCGGGGACACTGTGGTTGCCCGGGTAGAAGTACTGGGGTGCCGCCGTGGTGTCGACGCCCGCCTTGGAGCCGTACAGCACGGTGACGGTGCCCATGTTGTAGTACATGAGCCCCCACAGCCGCATGTTCTCCTGCGGGGCGCCGATGGCGAGGTCGAGCAGTCCGTCGCCGTTGATGTCGCCGAGGGCCACCGACTGCCCGAACTTGTCCCAGCTCTCGGAGTCGCCGGGGATGGTGCCCGACTCCTGGGTGATGGTCTGGGTGCGGCCGGAGGGGCCCGAGGCGGAGCCGTAGGTGACGACGACCTTGCCGCCGATGGGGCCGTCCGCGCTGTTCCGGCCCCAGTAGACGCCGGTGACGATGTCGCCGCGGCCGTCGCCGTCGAGGTCGCCGATGGCGCCGGCGACGCCGCCGGGCATCTTCTCGGCGCTGGTGGTCGAGGGGCCGGTGGCGGTGCCCGGCACGAAGTAGTTGACGTTGTAGTACGTGCCGTCGGCGCCCTTGGCGGGGTTCAGGCCGTTGACCATCAGGTCCGCGCGGCCGTCGCCGTTGACGTCCCCGGCGGTGAGGTTGGTGATCCCGGCCTCCGGTGCGGCGCGCAGCGGCAGGGAGCGGGTGGCGAGGGCTCCGGCCCTGCCGCCGCGGGAGATGCCCTTGCGGAAGGTGTAGAGGGTGGACCCGTTGGTGCCGACGGCCAGGTCGGTGCGGCCGTCGCCGTCGAAGTCGCCGGCCGCGAGCGAGGCGCCGAAGCGGTCGTGGGCGGCCGGGGCCGGGTCGGGGACCGTGGAGGCCGAGGTCAGGCCGTTCGCGGAGCCCCACATGATCTGCACCAGGCCGCCGTTGACGTCGCTGCCCACGTCCTCCAGCGGGGTGCCGACGGCGAGGTCGGTGTAGCCGTCGTGGTCGAAGTCGCCCGCGGTGGTCGCGGCGCCGAACAGGTCCCCGTTCTCGGCCGTGCCCGGCACCCAGGACGCGTCCTGGGTGATGGTGGTGCGCCGGTCGGCGGAGACACCCTGGGCGGACCCGTAGAGGACGGCGACCGCGCCCACCCGCCACTTGCCGTTCAGCCGGGCGGCCGGGGCGGTGGCGGCGAAGTCGCCGTACCCGTCGCCGTTGAAGTCGGTCAGGGGCTGCTTCGCGGCCGTCGCGCTCGACCCGGTCGCGGCGGCGGGCCCGGTCAGCCCGACGGTGAGGCCCCCGGCCAGGGCCGCGGCGACGGCCGTGGCCAGGACGGTGCGATGTCTACGCTTCACCTGTGTGTCTCCCGTTGTTCGCTTGCGGCGTTCGGCCGCTAGACCTCTGACCGGGTCGCACGGTTGTGCGGGAGCGTGGGTGTGCTCTGAAAGGGCCCAGGATTTCCGAATTCGGGCACGCGGCGCCACTTTTGACGGGGGAGCGGCCCGTAGGCTGCGGCTCATGTGCGGAATCGTGGGATACGTAGGGTCGCAGTCGGCGCTCGATGTCGTGATGGCCGGGCTGAAGCGGCTGGAGTACCGGGGTTACGACTCGGCGGGCGTCGCTCTGCTGGCGGACGGCGGTCTGGCCGCCGCGAAGAAGGCGGGGAAACTGGTCAACCTGGAGAAGGAACTGGTCGAACGGCCGCTGCCGGCCGGCTCGACGGGCATCGGACACACCCGCTGGGCCACCCACGGCGGCCCCACGGACGACAACGCGCACCCGCACCTGGACAACGCGGGCCGGGTCGCCGTCGTCCACAACGGCATCATCGAGAACTTCGCGGTGCTGCGGGCCGAGCTGGCCGAGCGCGGCCATGAGCTGAGGTCCGAGACGGACACCGAGGTCGTCGCCCATCTGCTGGCCGAGGAGTACTCGGCGACCGGTGACCTCGCCGAGTCGATGCGACTGGTGTGCCGGCGTCTGGAGGGCGCGTTCACGCTGGTCGCGGTGCACGCGGACGCCCCGGACGTGGTGGTCGGCGCGCGCCGCAACTCCCCGCTGGTGGTCGGCGTCGGCGAGGGCGAGGCGTTCCTCGCCTCGGACGTCGCCGCGTTCATCGCGCACACCCGCTCGGCGATCGAGCTGGGCCAGGACCAGGTGGTGGAGCTGCGCCGCGACGGCGTGACCGTGACCGGCTTCGACGGCCGCCCCGCCGAGGTGCGGTCCTACCACGTGGACTGGGACGCCTCGGCCGCCGAGAAGGACGGCTACGACTACTTCATGCTCAAGGAGATCGCCGAGCAGCCCAAGGCGGTCGCCGACACCCTGCTCGGCCGGATCGACCCGTCCGGCTCCCTCACCCTGGACGAGCTGCGGATCACCCCGTCCGAGCTGCGCGAGATCGACAAGGTCGTGATCGTGGCGTGCGGTACGGCCTTCCACGCGGGTCTGATCGCCAAGTACGCGATCGAACACTGGACGCGCATCCCCTGCGAGGTGGAGCTGGCCAGCGAGTTCCGTTACCGGGACCCGATCCTGGGCGGCCGCTCCCTGGTGATCGCGATCTCCCAGTCCGGCGAGACCATGGACACGCTGATGGCGCTGCGGCACGCCCGTGAGCAGGGCTCCAAGGTGCTCGCCATCTGCAACACCAACGGCTCCACCATCCCGCGCGAGTCCGACGCGGTGCTGTACACGCACGCGGGTCCCGAGGTCGCGGTCGCCTCCACCAAGGCGTTCCTGACCCAGCTGGTCGCCTGCTACCTGGTCGCCCTGTACCTGGGCCAGGTGCGCGGCACCAAGTGGGGCGACGAGATCCACTCGGTGATCAGGGACCTGTCGCGGATCTCGGTCGAGGTCGAGCGCGTCCTGGAGACCATGGAGCCGGTACGGGCGCTGGCCCGCACGCTGGCCACCAAGGACACGGTGCTCTTCCTGGGCCGGCACGTGGGCTACCCGGTCGCCCTCGAAGGCGCGCTCAAGCTCAAGGAACTCGCCTACATGCACGCCGAGGGCTTCGCGGCGGGCGAGCTGAAGCACGGGCCGATCGCGCTGGTCGAGGAGGACATGCCGGTGGTGGTCGTCGTACCGTCGCCGCGCGGTCGCTCGGTGCTGCACGACAAGATCGTCTCCAACATCCAGGAGATCCGGGCGCGCGGGGCGCGCACCATCGTGATCGCCGAGGAGGGGGACGAGGCGGTCGTCCCGTACGCCGACCACCTCATCCGCATCCCGGTCACACCGACCCTGCTCCAGCCGGTGGTGGCCACGGTGCCGCTCCAGGTCTTCGCCTGCGAGCTGGCCGCCGTGCGGGGCAACGAGGTGGACCAGCCGCGGAACCTGGCGAAGTCGGTGACCGTGGAGTGACGCACCCGGCTAGTGGACCGAGAAGCCTCCGTCGACACAGATCGACTGGCCCGTGACGTAGGCGGAGGCACCGCTCGCGAGGAAGACGGCGGCGCCCGCGAAGTCATCGGCGAGGCCGTTGCGCCCGGTCATGGTGCGCGCGGCCAGCGCCGCGACCTTCTCCGGGTCGGCGGACAGGCGGGCGTTGAGCGGGGTCATCACGAAGCCCGGCACCAGCGTGTTGCAGGTGACGCCGTACGGCGACCACGCCTCCGCCTGCGAGCGGGCGAGCGACTCCAGCGCGCCCTTGGAGACGCCGTACGCGCCGCTGCCCACGAAGGCGCGGTGCGCCTGCTGGGAGCTGATGTGGATGATCCGGCCGAAGCCGCGCTCGGCCATCTGGGGCCCGAACCGCTGTCCCAGCAGGAACGGCGCCTCCAGGTTCACGGCCATGGTGGCGTCCCAGACGCCCTCGTCCAGCTCGTCCATCGGGGGCCGCAGATTGATCCCGGCCGAGTTCACGAGGATGTCCGGCTCCCCGAACGCGTCCGCCGCCTCCTCGGCCGCCGCGCGCACGCCCTCCCGGCTGCCGAGGTCCCCGGCGACCCAGGCCACCCGGCACCCCTCCGTCGTCAACTCGGCTGCGGTGGCGGCGAGTTGCTCCTCGCCCCGGGCCACGACCACCACGCTCGCCCCGGCCCGCGCCAGCGCCCCCGCGATGCCCCGGCCGATGCCGGAACTGCCCCCGGTGACCAGGGCGACGCGGCCGTCGAGGGAGAACAGGTCGGTGAGGTAGGTCTGCTGGGGCGGGGTCTGCGAAGACGCGGCGCTGTTCATGGCCGAAGCGTAGAGGGCGCCCCGGGAACGGCTGTCTAGGGTGCTGTCCATGAGCATCATCGGAGTCGGGATCGACGTGGCGGAGATCGACCGCTTCCGGGCGTCCCTGGAGCGGACCCCCCAGCTGGCCGACCGGCTGTTCGTGGTGGGGGAGTTGCTGCTGCCCAGCGGGGAGCGGCGCGGGATCGCCTCGCTGGCGGCCCGGTTCGCGGCGAAGGAGGCGCTGGCCAAGGCGCTCGGGGCACCGCCGGGGCTGCTGTGGACGGACGCCGAGGTGTACGTCGAGGACAGCGGGCGGCCGCGGCTGCGGGTGCGCGGCACCGTCGCCGCGCGCGCCGCCGAACTGGGGGTGCGGTCCTGGCACGTGTCCCTCAGCCATGACGCGGGCATCGCCTCCGCCGTGGTGGTCGCCGAGGGCTGAGCGGCCCGGCCCGGGTGTGGGCGGTGGGGGTTACGGGGCAGACTCGGTGCCATGCGGAATGCGTACAGCGTGGAGACGGTGCGGGCGGCCGAGCGGGCCCTGATGGCGCGGCTGCCCGAGGGGGCGCTGATGCAGCGGGCGGCGGCCGGGCTGAGCGCCGCCTGCGCCGACCTGCTGGGCCGGGTGTACGGCAGCCGGGTGGTCCTGCTGATCGGCAGCGGCGACAACGGCGGGGACGCCCTGTACGCGGGCGCCCGGCTGGCGCGACGGGGGGCCGGAGTGACGGCCGTCCTCCTCGCACCGGACCGCGCGCACGGCGGGGGACTGGCCGCGCTGCGGCGGGCCGGGGGCGTGAGCGTCGTACCGGGATCGGCGGACGAGGCGATCGGGCGGGCCGATCTCGTGGTGGACGGCATCGTCGGGATCGGCGGGCGGGGCGGGCTGCGGCCCGATGCCGCGCGGCTGCTGGAGGCCGTGCAGCGGTCCCGCGCCGCGGTGGTGGCGGTGGACCTGCCCAGCGGCGTCGAGGCGGACACCGGGGAGGTGCGCGGCGCGGCCGTACGGGCGGACCTCACCGTCACGTTCGGCGCGTACAAACCCGGACTGCTGGTGGATCCGGCGCGGGAGTACGCCGGGGTCGTACGGCTCGTGGACATCGGCCTGGAGCTGCCCGCCGAGGCCGAGCTGGAGGCGCCGCAGCACGCCGACGTGGCACGGCTGCTGCCGCGCCCCGCCGCCGAGAGCGACAAGTACCGGCGGGGTGTGGTCGGCATCGCCGCCGGGTCCGCCCGCTACCCGGGCGCCGCGGTGCTCGCCGTCTCCGGGGCGCTGCGCGGTGGCGCCGGGGCCGTGCGCTACGTCGGCCCGGCCGCGGACGCGGTCATCGCCCGCTTCCCCGAGACCCTGGTCTCCGACCGGGGCCCGGCCAAGGCGGGCCGGGTGCAGGCATGGGTCACCGGACCGGGCGCGGGCGACGACGCGGCGACCGTCGCGGAGGTGCTGGCCACCGAGGTCCCGGTGCTGCTGGACGCGGACGGGCTGCGGCTCGCCGAACGGGACGCCGTACGAGGCCGTCCGGCCCCCACCCTGATGACGCCGCACGCGGGCGAGGCCGCCGCGCTCCTCGGCGTGCCGCGCGAGGAGGTCGAGGGCGCCCGGCTCGCCGCGGTACGCGAACTGGCCGCGGTCTACCGGGCGACGGTGCTGCTCAAGGGCTCCACCACGCTGGTCGCCGACGCGGCGGGCGGCGCCACCCGGGTGAACGCCACCGGCACCCCCTGGTTGGCCACCGCCGGCAGCGGCGACGTCCTCTCCGGCCTCGGCGGCTCTTTGCTGGCCGCGGGCCTGTCCGCGCTGGACGCGGGCAGTGCGGCCGCGTATCTGCACGGCCTGGCGGGGCGGTTCGCGGCGCGGGGGGCTCCGGCGGGTGCGCATGACGTGGCGGAGTGTGTGCCGCAGGCGTGGCGGGACGTGTGGGACTGAGAGGTGGGGCGGGACGCGGCGCGAGGGGCCGGGGGCCGGGCAGAGTGGGGGCATGACGAGGACCACGCCGCCGCGCCCGCTCGATGTCGAGGCGCTTTTCCCGGAGTTGGCGGCGCACCGGGGCACCACCACCCGACTCCATCCGCGCCCGGGTGTGCCGGGCGTGACGGAGAGTTCCGTGGGCGGGCCGCTGCTCTGGCCGGCGGACGAGCCCTGGCCGGTGTGCACCGAGCCGCACCCCCACGCGCGCGGGCGGCGCCCGGACGACATCCGCCGGCGGCGGCGGATCCTGGCCGAGGCATGGGCGAGGGAGGAGCCGGACAGCGGCCCCACGGACGAGGAACGCCTGCTGCTCACGGAACTGGAGCGGCGGCACCGCCTCGAAGGGGACGCGGCGGACGGCCCGTTGCCGCTGATCGGCCTCGCGCAGCTGTTCCGCCGGGACATACCCGACCTGCCCGCCGGGCCGGACGGCTGCGACCTGCTCCAGGTGTTCTGGTGCCCCTTCGACGCCCACGGCCCGTCCTGCCGCGGCATGCTGCTCGACCTGCGCTGGCGCCGCTCGTGGGAGGTCACCGGCGTACTGACGGCGCCGCCGCGGCCGCAGGTCGTCGGCTTCGACGGGTATGTGCCCGAGCCGTGCGTGCTGCGTCCGGAGCAGGTCGTCACCTATCCGTTCGCCGGGCTCCTGCCGGAGGACCTCCGCGACCGGATCGAGGCATGGGAGGAGGAGCGGGAGGAAGCCTGGGAGGAGGCCGAGGAGGACCGCGGCGAGCCGCTCGGCGGGGACACCGGGGCGCCCGAGGGGCCGGTGAGCTACCAGTGCGACCTGTCCATCCCGCCGGGCTTCCGCGTCGGCGGCTTCGCCTCCTGGCACACCACCGACCCCTCCCCGGTGAACTGCCCCGCCTGCACGGCCCCGATGCGGCTGCTGCTCACCGTCGACAGCTCCGAGTGGGACGGCGGCAGCGGCAGCTGGCGGCCGGTGGAGGAGCAGGGCCTGCCCGCGCACTCGCACGGCACCCCGACCGAGGTCACCGTGGGCCGCGCAGGCGAACTCAACGTCTTCGCCTGCGCGGTGGACCCCCGCCATCCGCACCGCTGGAGCATCCAGTGACCACGGGCGCGTCACCCGCGCGGTGGGCCGCCTCCGGCACCGCACCGGGAGCCGGCGGCGCCCTCTGAGAGACTGGGGGCGCCATGACTGAGACTGCACCTGTGCCGACCGCCCCCCTGCGTGCCCGTGCCGAGATCGATCTGGGTGCCCTGCGCGCCAATGTGCGGACCCTGCGCGCCCGCGTGGGGGACGCGGCCGTGATGGCCGTCGTCAAGGCCGACGGATACGGCCACGGCGCGCTCCCCTGTGCCCGTGCGGCCGTCGAGGCCGGGGCCACCTGGCTCGGCACCGCCACGCCCGAGGAGGCCCTCGCGCTGCGCGCGGCCGGGCTGACCCAGCGCGTGCTGTGCTGGCTGTGGGTGCCCGGCGGACCCTGGCGGCAGGCGATCGAGGCCGACATCGACGTGTCGGTCAGCGGGATGTGGGCGCTGGACGAGGCCACCGCGGCCGCCCGCGCCGCCGGGCGGACCGCGCGCGTCCAGCTCAAGGCGGACACCGGGCTCGGCCGCAACGGCTGCCAGCCCGGTGCCGACTGGGCGGAGCTGGTCGCCGCCGCCCTGCGCGCCGAGGCCGACGGCCTGGTCCGGGTCACCGGCCTGTGGTCGCACTTCGCCTGCGCCGACGAGCCCGGCCATCCCTCCATCACCGCCCAGCTCACCCGCTTCCGGGAGATGGTGGCGTACGCCGAGGGACAGGGAGTGCGCCCCGAGGTGCGGCACATCGCCAACTCGCCGGCCACGCTCACCCTTCCCGAGACCCACTTCGACCTGGTCCGTCCCGGTATCGCCATGTACGGCCTGTCGCCCAGCCCCGAGCTCGGCACCCCGGCGGACTTCGGCCTGCGCCCGGTGATGACGCTCAGCGCCTCGCTCGCGCTGGTCAAGCACGTGCCGGGCGGACACGGCATCAGTTACGGCCACCACTACGTCACCCCCGGCGCCACCACCCTCGGCCTCGTCCCGCTCGGCTACGGCGACGGCATCCCGCGGCACGCCTCCGGCGCCGGCCCGGTCCTGGTCGACGGCAAGTGGCGGACGGCCGCCGGGCGGATCGCCATGGACCAGTTCGTGGTGGACCTCAGCGGCGACGAACCCCCGGTCGGCGCCGAGGCCGTGCTCTTCGGGCCCGGCGACCGGGGCGAGCCCACCGCCGAGGACTGGGCGGCGGCCTGCGGCACGATCGCCTACGAGATCGTCACCCGCATCGGTACCCGGGTGCCGCGCGTCTACGTCAACGAGAAGGAGCGCGGGTAACTCGTCCGGGGTCATCCGAAATCACGTGTAACAACGGTCACATCCGCGCCCCCGGTCCACCCGTCTCGGCGAACATCGGTACGGCGAACATCGGTACGGCGAGCCGGTACGACGGGTCGGTACGACGGCGAGGAGGAGCGGCACGTGAGCGACAGCAGGGCGGCGGACGTTGTGACGGACGCCGCCGCCTCCGTCGCGGGGGCGGCCGGGAGCTGGCGCAGGGCGACCGGCATCGCCGGTGCCGCGATAGGCGTCCTCGCCGCGGGCGCGGCGGCCGGCGTCGCCGTCGAGCGGATGACGGTGGGCCGCGCGGTGCGTCGCAAGGCCCGGCTGGCGCTGGACTCCGCGGGGCCCTACGGCACCCTGCGCGGCACCCCGGGCAAGGCGTACGCCGACGACGGCACCGAGCTGTACTACGAGGTCGACGAGGTCGAGCCGGACACGGGCGCGCTGCCCTCCCCGCGCAGGCGCAGGCTCTTCGGCCGCAAGGCGCCCGTCCCGGCCACCGTCGTCTTCTGCCACGGCTACTGCCTCAACCAGGACTCCTGGCACTTCCAGCGGGCGGCCCTGCGCGGGGTCGTGCGCACCGTGCACTGGGACCAGCGCAGCCACGGCCGCTCCGGGCGGGGCGTGGCGCAGCACCGGGACCGGGAGCCGCTCACCATCGACCAGCTCGGCCGCGATCTGAAGGCGGTCGTCGACGCCGCCGTGCCCGAGGGGCCGATCGTGCTGGTCGGCCACTCGATGGGCGGGATGACCATCATGGCGCTCGCCGCCGAGTACCCGGAGCTGATCGAGGAGCGGGTGGTCGCCACCGCGTTCGTCGGCACCTCCTCGGGGCGGCTCGGCGAGGTGAACTTCGGGCTGCCGGTGGCCGGCGTCAACGCGATACGCCGGGTCCTGCCCGGGGTGCTCAGGGCGCTCGGGCAGCAGGCGGAACTGGTGGAGAAGGGGCGCCGGGCCACGGCGGAGCTGTTCGCCGGGATCATCAAGCGGTACTCGTTCGGTGGGCGGGACGTCGACCCGGCGGTGGAGCGGTTCGCCGAGCGGATGATCGAGTCCACGCCGATCGACGTGGTCGCCGAGTTCTATCCGGCCTTCACCGACCACGACAAGACGGACGCGCTGGCCCGTTTCCGGGACATGCCGGTGCTGGTGCTGGCGGGTGTGCGGGACCTGGTGACGCCGAGCGCGCACAGCGAGGCGATAGCCGACGAGCTGCCCGACGCCGAGCTGGTGCTGGTACCGGACGCCGGGCATCTGGTGATGCTGGAGCACCCGGAAGTGGTCACCGACCGCCTCGCCGACCTGCTGACCCGCGCGGGCGCGGTGCCCGCAGGGGCTACGGTTAGTGCCTATGGAACGTCCAGCAGCAGCACCGTACGACCCCGCTGAGCACGGCCCCGCCGAGACCCGGCTGACGATCACCTCGCCCGAGCAGATGCGTGAGCTGGGCCGACGCCTCGCCAAGCTGCTGCGCGCCGGTGACCTGGTGATGCTCTCCGGGGAACTGGGCGCCGGCAAGACCACGCTGACCCGGGGGCTCGGGGAGGGGCTCGGGGTGCGGGGCGCGGTCACCTCGCCGACCTTCGTGATCGCCCGGGTGCACCCCTCCCTCGGCGACGGCCCGCCGCTCGTGCACGTGGACGCCTACCGGCTCGGCGGCGGCCTGGACGAGATGGAGGACCTGGACCTCGACGTCTCGCTGTCCGACTCGGTGGTCGTCGTGGAGTGGGGCGAGGGCAAGGTCGAGGAGCTGACCGAGGACCGGCTCCAGCTCGTCATCCACCGCGCCGTCGGCGACACCACGGACGAGGTGCGGCACGTGACCGTCACCGGGCTCGGCGAGCGCTGGGCCGAGGCGGGCCTGGAGACCCTCACGGCCTGAACGGCGGGTTTTCCGACAGGCCGTCGGCAAGATGTTGCGTGGTCTTCCCGGGCGTGATGGCATGGTGTCCAGCCCGTGGTCAGGCGTGCTCTCACTACGTCGCCCCGCACCTCAGGAGGCGTCCATGACCGCTTCTCGCCCTCCGGAGCAGCCCCGGCCGTCCGGGCCGGTGCCCATGCGCGACCTCCTGGCGGCGTGCGCCGCCGCGGCGGCGGTCTCCCGCCCGCCCCGGCCCCCGGAGCCCCGTGCCCCCCGGCGGACCGAAGAGCCGCGACAGGCCGCCTGACGCCTTTGGCGGTGTCCGGGAGGCCCGGGAACCGGGAGGCCCGGAAACCGGGAGGCCCGGAAACCGGGAAGCCCCGCGACCGGGCGGGCCCCGGCCGGAGTGTTCCCGTAGCCGGTTCCTCCCGGGCGGAGCCCTCAGCGGATCACGATCACCCGCTCGCCGATCGTCGCGAACTTCCACATCGCGTCGCCGTCGGGGCGGGTCTCGCGGATGCCGCCGGTCTTGGCGCCCGCGTCGGTGTCCGGGACGGCGTCGCTGGTCACCGGGGCGCTGAAGCCGATGGTGACGCCGTCCACCGTGGTGAAGCGGACCACGTGTTCGATCGGGATGCCGTCGGTGCCGGTGACCGCGTGGGAGCGGGAGGTGACCCAGTACGTGCCGGTGGGCGGGTCCACCGTGCCGGGCCGGACCCTGAAGGTGCGCAGGACCCGGTTGCCGCCGCCGACCAGCCAGACCCGGTCGTCGTCCACCGAGTACACGACCCGTTCACCCTTGCCGGAACCGCTCGGCAGCGCGGTCGGGTGACGCCGGTCGCGGGGCGCCTTGGTGGCCTGTCCGCCGGGCGAGCCGCTCACCGCGGAGCGGCCGCCGAGGCCCGCCGGCGCGGTCGCGTGCGCCTCGTAGGCCAGGAAGCCGACGACGCCGACGGCCGCCGCGGTGAGGCCGGCCACGATTCCCGAGCTGGTCCCTGTCACCCGCGCCCTCCTCCGTCGTGCGTCATATGTCGTACTTCGTACAGACCGTAGCAGCCGGTGACCGTCGGCCCCGGGCGGCCGTGCACGAGGCGCGGGCGCCGTAGGCTGTTCGCGTGCTCTTGCTCGCTCTGGATACCGCAACACCCGCCGTCACCGTCGCGCTGCACGACGGCACGGACGTCATCGCCTCGTCGAAACAGGTGGACGCGCGCCGGCACGGGGAGCTGCTGCTGCCGGCCGTCGACCGGGTCCTCACCGAGGCCGGCCTGAAACTGGAGGCGGTCACCGGGATCGTCGTCGGCACCGGGCCCGGCCCCTACACCGGGCTGCGGGTCGGTCTGATGACCGCCGACACCTTCGGCCTGGCGCTCGGCGTCCCCGTGTACGGCGTGTGCACCCTGGACGGCCTCGCCTACGCCGCCGACATCGAGAAGGGCCCCTTCGTCGTGGCGACCGACGCCCGGCGCAAGGAGGTCTACTGGGCGACGTACGCCGACTCCCGCACCCGGCTGACCGGCCCGGCCGTCGACCGCCCGGCCGAGATCGCCGAGAAGGTCGCCGGGCTCCCGGCGGTCGGCGCGGGCGCCCTGCTCTACCCGGACACGTTCCCGCGCGCCCACGAGCCCGAGCACGTGTCCGCCGCCGCGCTGGCCGCGCTCGCCGCGGAGCGGCTCGCCGCGGGCGAGGAGCTGCCCGCGCCCCGGCCGCTGTACCTGCGCCGCCCGGACGCCCAGGTCCCCAAGAACTACAAGGTGGTCACCCCGAAGTGACCGTGGAACTGCGCGAGATGCGCTGGTGGGACATCGATCCGGTCCTGGAGCTGGAGAAGGACCTGTTCCCGGAGGACGCCTGGTCCCGGGGCATGTTCTGGTCCGAGCTGGCCCACTCCCGGGGCCCCGCGGCCACCCGCCGCTATGTCGTGGCCGAGGACGGCACCGGCCGGATCACCGGCTACGCGGGCCTCGCCGCCTCCGGCGACCTGGCCGACGTCCAGACCATCGCCGTCGCCCGCGACCAGCAGGGTTCGGGCCTCGGCGGACGGCTGCTGACCGACCTGCTGAGGGCGGCCACCGCGTTCGAGTGCCGCGAGGTGATGCTCGAATGCCGGGTGGACAACGTGCGCGCGCAGAAGCTCTACGAGCGTTTCGGCTTCGCCCCCATCGGGTTCAGACGCGGCTACTACCAGCCAGGGAACGTGGATGCCCTGGTGATGCGCCTGACCGACCCTTCCGCATCTGTTCAAGGAACCGAGATCAATGGCTGACGAACCCCTCGTCCTCGGCATCGAGACCTCCTGCGACGAGACCGGCGTCGGCATCGTGCGCGGCACCACCCTGCTGGCCGACGCCGTCGCCTCCAGCGTGGACGAGCACGCCCGCTTCGGCGGCGTCGTCCCCGAGGTGGCGTCCCGGGCCCATCTGGAGGCGATGGTCCCGACCATCGAGCGCGCCCTGAAGGAGGCCGGGGTCAGCGCCAAGGACCTCGACGGCATCTCGGTGACCGCCGGGCCCGGCCTCGCGGGCGCCCTGCTCGTCGGCGTCTCCGCCGCCAAGGCCTACGCCTACGCGCTGGGCAAGCCCCTCTACGGCGTCAACCACCTCGCCTCCCACATCTGCGTGGACCAGCTGGAGCACGGCCCGCTGCCCGAGCCGACGATGGCGCTGCTGGTCTCCGGCGGCCACTCCTCGCTGCTGCTGTCCTCGGACATCACCGCCGACGTACGGCCGATGGGCGCGACCATCGACGACGCGGCCGGCGAGGCCTTCGACAAGATCGCCCGCGTGCTGAACCTGGGCTTCCCCGGCGGTCCGGTCATCGACCGGTACGCGAAGGAGGGCGACCCGGAGGCGATCAGCTTCCCGCGCGGTCTGACCGGCCCGCGCGACCCGGCGTACGACTTCTCCTTCTCCGGCCTGAAGACCGCCGTGGCCCGCTGGATCGAGGCCAGGCGCGCGGCCGGCGAGGAGGTCCCGGTGCGCGACGTGGCCGCGTCCTTCCAGGAGGCCGTGGTGGACGTGCTCACCCGCAAGGCCGTGCGCGCCTGCAAGGACGAGGGCGTCGACCACCTGATGATCGGCGGCGGTGTCGCGGCCAACTCCCGGCTGCGCGCCCTCGCCCAGGAGCGCTGCGAGGCGGCCGGCATCCGGCTGCGGGTGCCGCGCCCCAAGCTGTGCACGGACAACGGCGCGATGGTGGCCGCGCTCGGCGCCGAGATGGTCGCGCGGGGCCGGGCCGCCTCCAGCTGGGACCTGTCGGCCGATTCCTCCCTGCCGGTCACCGACCCGCATGTGCCGGGCGACCACGACCATGTGCACGAGGTCAGCAAGGGGAACCTGTACTCATGACCCTCGCGCTGATGTGGGAGGCGCGCGCCGCCGCGGGCCGGGGCGAGGAACTGCTCGCCTGGGCCCGCGCACAGCGGCTCGACCCGGCGCCGTCGCGCCGCGAGACCTTCCGCGCGCCGCAGGACCGGGTGCTGGTCATCACGTGGTGGGAGGCGCCGTACGACGCGGTGGTGCCGGAACTGCCGGAGCCGGAACCCGAGTTGGTCACCCGGGCCGTGCACCGCTGGCGCTTCGAGGCGGTCCCGTCCGAGTAGGGGCGACTGAACCCCCTTTGTCCCGGCCGGGTTTGCGGTCGCCGTCCGCGGCGGTCTATGATCATCACACAGCGAACGGCCGGGAAGCCCGGTACGAACGCAGTGCGTTGGTGGTCCAAGGAAAGACGTCCCGCTTCCTGCGGGGAGATGCAGGTGCAAGGCCTGCCCGGCGCTCCATTCACACCCCGTCTCCGGTGTTCCGGAGGCGGGGTGTGCGCGTTGCCCCCGAGGGGCCGTCGGCCCGAGCAGCACCCTGCGCGGCACCGCCGAGGAACCGGCCGGACGCCGTCCGGAGACGCGACGCGTGGGGCCTGGTCCTCGCCGTGGGTTCGAGCCCCCGGCGACGACCAGGCCCCGGCCGGTCAGACCTCCGCGACCTCCGCCTCGCAGCGCAGCTCCCGCCCGGCGCCCAGCGTCCGCACCGGTCCCGTCAGCCGCAGCCGCGCCCGGTGCCGTACGTCCGTGCTCGACGCGGCGAGACGCAGCTCCAGGTCGCCCGGCTCCACGATCCGCCTGCCCGCGCGGTCGGGGAAGGAGGAGAGGTCGGTGTGGAAGCGGAAGGCGAGGCGGCGGGACTCGCCCGGGGCCAGCTCCACCCGCTGGTAGCCGATCAGGCGGACGTCCGGGCGGGTCACCGAGGCCACCGGGTCGTGCAGATACAGCTGGACGACCTCGGCGCCCGCGCGGTCGCCGGTGTTGCGGACGGTGAGCGAGAGGTCGTACGACCCGTCCGTCGGGACCTCGGCCTCGGGCCCGTCGAAGTCCTCCCAGGCGAACGTGGTGTACGAGCCGCCGTACCCGAACGGGTAGAGCGGGGTCGGGTCCAGGTTGCTGACCTCGCCGGCCAGGCCGAGCGGCGGCTGGAGGTAGGTCCAGGGCTGGCCGCCGGGCCGGTGCGGCACGCTCACCGGGAGCCGTCCGGAGGGGTTCACCCGGCCGGACAGCACCCCGGCCAGCGCCGGACCGCCCTCCTCGCCCGGGAAGAACGCCTGGACGACCGCGGCGAGCCGGCCCTGCCAGCGCCCCAGCGCGTACGGGCGGCCGGTCAGCAGGACGAGCACCACCGGGACCCCGGTCGCGACCAGCGCGTCCAGCAACTCGGCCTGCGCACCCGGCAGCCGCAGGTCCTCCGCGTCGCACCCCTCGCCGGAGGTGCCGCGCCCGAACAGCCCGGCGCGGTCGCCGAGGACGGCCACGCACACGTCCGCCTCGGACGCCTGCGCCACCGCCTGGGTGAACCCGGAGGTGTCCGGGTCCGACACCCCGCAGCCCTGCGCGAAGGTGACCTTGGCGTCGGGGAGTTCGGCCTTCACGGCGTCCAGCACGGTCGGGATGTCGATGCCCAGCGGCACCTCGGGGTGGTGGGTGAGCACATGGGACGGGAAGGAGTAGCAGCCCAGCATCGCCAGCGCGTCCGCCGCGCGCGGCCCGACGACCGCGATCCGCGCGTCCGGGGCCAGCGGCAGCACCCCGTCCGGGTTGTCCAGCAGCACCACCGATTCCTCGGCGAGCTGCCGGGCCAGCGAGCGGTTCCCGGCCGAGTCCAGGTCGATCTCCTCGTCGGTCTCCGGCGACCAGTCCGGGTCCAGCAGGCCCAGCTCGCACTTCTGCAGCAGCACCCGGCGCACCGCCCGGTCCACCAGCGCCTCGGGAATCCGGCCGTCGCGCACGGCGGCCACGAGCGGTTTGCCGTAGCAGTTCACCGTGGGCAGCTCGACGTCGATGCCCGCCTCCAGCGCGACATGCGCGGCCTCGGCGGGGTCGGCGGCCACCCGGTGCAGGGACTGGAGGAAGCCGATGCCGAAGTAGTCGGCGACGACCGTGCCGGTGAACCCCCAGTCCTCGCGCAGCAGTCCGGTCAGCAGCCGGGGATCGGCCGAGGCCGGGACGCCGTCCGTCTCGGTGTAGGCCGCCATCACCGAGCGGGCCCCGCCCTCGCGCAGCGCCATCTCGAACGGCGGCAGCGTCACCTCCGCCAGTTCCCGGCCGCCCGCCCGGACCGGCGCGAGGTTGCGCGCGCCCGCGGAGGACGCGTACCCGGCGAAGTGCTTGAGCGTGGCGATGATCCCGGCCGACTCCAGGCCCCGGACGTACGCCGTGCCGATGGTGCCGACGAGGTACGGGTCCTCGCCGATCGTCTCCTCCACCCGGCCCCAGCGCAGATCCCGGACCACGTCCAGGACGGGCGCGAGGCCCTGGTGGACGCCGGCCGCGCGCAGATCGCGGCCGATGCGCCCGCCCAGCTCCTCGACGAGCGCGGGGTCGAAGGTCGCGCCCCAGGCCAGCGGCACCGGGTACGCGGTCGCCTGCCACGCGGTGAAGCCCGCCAGACACTCCTCGTGGGCGACGGCCGGGATGCCGAAGCGGCTCGCCTCGGTGATCCGGCGCTGGGCGTGGGCCAGCGCCTGCGCGCCGAGCGCCGGCTCCACCGGGGCGGTGCCGAAGGAGCGGGTCAGCTGGCCGAGCCCGTGGGTGATCAGCTCGTCCCAGTCGTAGTCCGCGGACATCTCGCTCTGCAGCGGCGCGACCCCGTCGCCGTCCGTGGCCGCGCCCACCCACACGCCGTACAGCTGGGCTGTCTTCTCCTCCAGGGTCATCCGCGCCATGAGGTCGTTGACACGGACGGTGGCGGGCAGGGCGGGGTCGCGCCAGGGGGCGGTGCTCATGAAACTCCTGTCAAGAAGGGGGGCCGGGCGGCGGTCACTTGCCGCCCACACCCATCAGGCCGCCCACCAGGGCGCGACGGGCCACCAGGTACACGACGAAGATCGGGATGCCGGAGAGGACGACCGAGGCGAGCAGGGCGGGGATGTTCACGCCGAACTGGCTCACGTAGTTGAACAGGCCGAGGGTCAGCACGCGCGGCCCCTCGGACTGGGTGAAGATCAGCGGGAAGAGGAAGCCGTTCCACGCCTGGAGGGCCGAGTAGATCCCGACGGTGCTGATGCCGCCCTTGGACATCGGGATGACCAGCTGGAACAGCATCCGCAGGGGCGAGGCGCCGTCCAGCGCCATCGCCTCGTACACCTCCTCGGAGATGTCCCGGAGGGTGCCGGTGAGCACCAGGATGGCCACCGGCATCGCGAACGCCGCCGTCGGCAGGATGATCGCGAGCAGGCTGTCGTAGAGGTTCAGCTTGGCGATCATCAGGTACAGCGGTACGACGACCGCCTGCGCCGGGATGGCGACGCCCAGCAGGAACAGCCGGAAGGCCGCCCCGGACCAGAAGCCCCGGGTGCGCACGGCCACGTACGCGAGCGGCACGCACAGCACGAGCACGATCGCGACGACGGCCACCGCCGCCACCACGGTGTTCCACAGGTAGTGGAAGAACCCGTTGTGCAGCACGGTGCTGTAGTTGGCCAGCGTCGGATGGGACGGTGGCTTCAGGGCGTTGTGGCCCAGCGCCTCGTCGCGCGGGGTGAGCGAGGCCGTGATCATCGCGTAGACCGGGACGATGACGACGACCAGCCAGACGATCGAGCCGAGGCCGGCCAGCGGGTTGGGCCGCTGGGTCCAGTGCCGGCGGCGGCGCCCGTCCGGCCGGGCCGCCGGGGCGGCGCCGGTCTTCACGGGGTGGGGCAGCGTGTCGTGTGACACCTCGTCACATTCCTTCCCGGGTACTGCGCATCGTGCCGAAGCCGGACAGCCGCACCAGCAGCAGCGACAGCGCGGTCGCGGCCACCACCAGGAAGGAGGCGATGGCGCTGGCGTAGCCGAAGTCGTAGCTCTTGAAACCGGCCTCGTACATCAGGTACGGCAGGATCGCCGTGTCGGTGCCGGGGCCGCCCTGGGTGAGGATCAGGACGGTCTCGAAGTAGGTCAGCGAGCCGACCACCATCAGCACGCCCGAGGTGGTCGCGGTGTTGCGCAGCTGGGGCAGCGTGATGGAGAAGAACTGGCGGTAGCGGCCCGCGCCGTCGATGGCCGCCGCCTGGTAGAGGACCTCGGGGATCTGCCGGGCCCCGCCCTGGTAGATCAGGGTGTGGAAGGGGATGAACTGCCAGCCGCCGACGAACACGATCGCGAGGAAGGCGCCGTTGGTGGAGCCGAGGGTGTCGCCGTGGATGATCCCGAAATTGGGGTCCAGCAGGGCGTAGAACAGCAGCGAGATCGCCGTCGAGGACAGCAGGAACGGCACGAAGAAGATCGCCGACAGGATCGCGCGGTTGCGCTGCCGGCCCGCCGCCCACACCCCGAGCAGGATCGAGACGACCGTCTGGAAGGCCCAGCTGACCACCGTGAGCAGCACGGTGACCGTGAGGGACTGGGTGAGGCGGCCGTCGTCGAACAGCTTGCGCCAGTTGGCGAGGCCGACCGGCTGGGGGTTGCCGAGGCCGTTCCACTGGGTGAAGGAGAGGCAGAAGGCCAGCACCATCGGGACGGCGGCGAAGAACAGGAAGAACAGGACGCCGGGCAGGGCCAGGGCGGCGTGCGGGCGGCCCGCGTTCGCCCCGGTGGCCCGGCGGGGGCGGCCCGCGCCGGTGCGCGAGCCGCCCTTGGTCGCGCTGGTGCTCACTTCAGCCCCTGCAGCGCCGAGACGAACTGGCTCGGCGAGGACTTGCCGACGAACAGCTTGTTGACCTCGGTGAGCATCGGCGTCGACACGTTCGGGTCGACGGCCTGGTCCCAGCTCAGCGTGAACGCGGGGGCCTGCTGCACCATCTGGTACTGGAACTTGGCGAACGCCGGGTTCGGCGAGGCGTCGAGGAGCTTCTCGGCGTTGGTCGTGGTCGGGATGTCGCCGTTGGCGATCAGGGCCTTGGCGTACGTCTCCGAGGCGCAGTCGCGCAGGAAGGCGAGCGCCGCGTCCTTGTTGGACGTGCGGGCGTTGATCGACCAGTAGTTGGTGGGGTTGCCGACGACGTTGCGGATGTCGCCCGCGCCGCCCTCGATGGTCGGGAACGCGGTCCAGCCGAGGTCCTTGCGGGCGAAGTCCGGGAACTTGCCGAGCTGGGTGGAGTACTCCCACGAGCCCATCAGGTGCATCGCGGCCTTGCCCTTGGCGAACACGGCCGGGGCGCCGCCGTTGGTGTAGGCGACCGAGTTGAAGCCCTTGCCGAAGGCGCCGTCGTCGATGAGCTGCTTGACCGTCTGGGCGGCCTTGAGGACGGCCGGGTCGCCCCAGCCGGAGGCGTCGCCGTTCTTGATGCGGTCGAAGACCTGGGGGCCGCCGATCCGGTCGACCAGGTACTCCAGCCACATCAGCTCGGGCCAGATGTCCGCGCCGCCCAGCGCGAAGGGGGTGATCCCGGCCTTCTTCAGCTTGGTGTTGATGTCCAGCAGCTGGTCCCAGGTGGTGGGCGGCTGGAGCTTCCGCTCGGCGAAGAGCGTCTTGTTGTAGAAGAGGATCACGGGCTGCATGCCGCGCATGGGTATGCCGTAGTTGTGCCCGCCGAGGCCGCCGGCCGTGATCACCGAGGGCAGGAAGCCGTTCTTGAGGACCGGGTCGGACTTGATGGTGTCCGTGAGGTCCACCAGCTGCTTGGCGTCCCGGTAGGCCTTGATCGAGCCGCCGCCCCAGTTGAAGAAGATGTCGGGCGCGTTGGGCGAGCCCATCGCGGTGCGCAGCTTGGCCGGGTACTCGGAGCCGGGCACCTTCTCCAGCTTGATCTTGCCCTTGGCCTTCTTCGCGGCGGCCGAGGAGTTGAACCGGTCGATGGCCGCGACCTGGATCTTGGCCGCGTCGTCGCCGTATACGAACGCGGTGAGGGCGCCACCGCCCCCGGACCCCCCGGAGGAGCCGCAGGCCGTGAGTCCGGCGGTGCCGGCGGCGACAAGTGTGGTGGCACCGGCGCCGAGCACCCAGCGCCTGCTGAACGTGCGCCCGCCGTTGGACGTGGTGGACTCCATGACCCTGGCCTCTCGCAATGTTTCGGGTGTGATTCCGAATGTTCCGGGAACGTATGGCGGAACAAGGGCTTCGTCAAGGGGTCGTGCAGGGATTACGATCGCGGCATGAAGCCTGGGAAGTCCGTGGAAACGCAGACCGCGACGCTCGCGGAGATCGCCCGCGAGGCCGGGGTGTCCGCACCGACTGTTTCGAAGGTGCTCAACGGCAGAGCCGATGTCGCGCCCTCGACCCGTACCCGCGTCGAGGAGCTGCTGCGCGCCCACGGCTACCGGCGCAGGCGCGCCGAGGCCTCCCGCTCCCCGCTGATCGACCTGGTCTTCCACGAACTGGAGAGCGCCTGGGCGATGGAGGTCATCCGGGGGGTGGAGAACGTGGCGCAGTCGGCGGGGCTCAGCGTGGTGCTGTCCGAGTCCGCCGGGCGGCTCACCCCCGGACGCTCCTGGGCCGACCAGGTCGCCGCCCGCCGCCCGCACGGGGTGGTCCTCGTCCTGTCCGAACTGGACGGCGCCCAGCAGGCGCTGCTGACCAGCCGGTCCATCCCGTTCGTGGTGGTGGACCCGGCCGGCGACCCGGGCCCGGACGTGCCGTCGATAGGGGCCACCAACTGGCAGGGCGGGCTGGCGGCCACCCGGCACCTGGTCGAGCTGGGCCACACCCGGATCGGCGCGATCAGCGGCCCGTCCCGGATGATGTGCAGCCGCGCCCGCATCGACGGCTACCGCGCCGCCCTGGAGACGGCGGGGCTGCCCGTCGACCCCTCGCTCGTCGTGGCCGGGGACTTCCACCACGACGCCGGGTACCGCCTGGGCATGGAGCTGCTGCGCCGCCCCGACCGGCCCACCGCGGTCTTCGCGGGCAACGACCTCCAGGCCGTGGGCCTGTACGAGGCCGCGCGCGAGCTGGGGCTGCGCATCCCCGAGGACCTCAGCGTGGTCGGCTTCGACGATCTGCCGGTGGCCCGCTGGGTGGGCCCGCCGCTGACGACCGTACGGCAGCCGCTGACCGAGATGGCCGAGGCCGCGGCCCGTCTGGTGCTGGAACTGGGCAGCGCGCCCGAGGAACGGGCGGCCACCCGGATGGAGTTGGCGACCAGTCTGGTGGTGCGGTCGAGCACGGCGGAGCCGCGCACGCCGGCCGGGTGATCGAAACTTTCGAAAGGGCGTCAACTACCCGCCGCCGATGAGAATTTCAGAAGAAAAACCGTCCGGGCGGCTCCCGCTAACAGTCCCCTAATAATTCGGACTTACGTTCCTGCCGTGACGCGACACGAGGTACACGGGCGGCGTTCGAGAGTGCTGCGGTTCGCCGGTCTCATCCTGGCGGGCGCCCTGGTCGTGGGCGTGGCCACGGCCGGCTACGCCTACTGGCACCTGGACCACAACATCAAGGGTGTCGACATCGACACCGCGCTCGGCGACGACCGTCCCGCGCACGCGATGATCGCTCCGTCCCCGAGCGCCGCCACGGCCGCGGCGGCCCCGCTCCCGGCCGGTTCCCTCAACATCCTGGTGCTCGGTTCGGACTCGCGCAGCGGCAAGGCCGACCGGGAGCTGGGCGGCGGCGACAGTTCGGGCGCCCGCTCGGACACCGCGATGGTGGTGCACCTCGACGCGGGCCGCACCCGCGCCACCGTGGTCAGCATCCCGCGCGACACCCTCGTCACCCGCCCCTCCTGCCCGCTGCCCTCCGGGGGCTCGACGGCGCAGGCGTACGGCTCGATGTTCAACAGCGCCTTCGCGGTGGGCGGTCCGGTGTGCGCGGTCAAGACGGTCGAGTCGATCACCGGCGTGCGCATGGACCACTTCATCGAGATCGACTTCGCCGGCTTCGCCAAGCTGGTCGACGCGCTCGGCGGGGTCGACGTCACCACGGGCCAGGACATCGACGACGACAAGAGCCACCTCCACCTGAAGGCCGGGTCCCATCACCTCGACGGCAGGCAGGCGCTGGCCCTCGCCCGCACCCGGCACGGCATAGGCGACGGCAGCGACCTCGGTCGGATAGGGCTCCAGCAGCTGCTGGTGAAGGCCCTGTTGGAACGGGTCTCCGGCACGGACCTGCTCACCGACCCGGCCAGGCTGTACCAGGTCGCCGACGCGGTCACCAAGAGCCTCACCACCGACACCGGCCTCGACTCCCTGGGCGAGCTGACCGAGTTGGGCAAGAGCCTGAAGGGGCTCGGCGCGGACCGGGTGAAGACCGTGATGATGCCGGTGGTCACGGCGCCCTCGGACCCCAACCGGGTGATCGCGAAGGAACCCGACGCGCAGAACCTGTGGGCGTCCTTGCGCTGACCGCCGCCGACCGCCCGACGACGCCGGTCACGGCCCCGCCGGCGGCCGGGCGGGCCCGCCGACCAGCATCGTCGGCGCACCCGCGACCCGGGTGAGGAACACGGTCGCCGCGTTCGGCCCCTGCGGCCTGACCTTGCGCCGCAGTTCCTCCGGCTCGACGGCCGACCCGCGCTTCTTCACGGTCAGCGTCCCGACCTCGCGCTCGCGCAGCAGGGCCTTCAGCTTCTTGACGTTGAAGGGAAGCAGGTCGGTGATCTCGTAGGGGGTGGCGTACGGGGTCGGGTGCAGCTCGTCGGCGGTGACGTACGCGATGGTCGCGTCGATCAGCCCGCCGCCGACCTCCTCGGCCACCTCGGCGACCAGGTGCGCGCGGATCACGGCGCCGTCCGGCTCGTACAAGTACCGCCCCACCGGCCGCACTCCGGGGTCCGGCAGCCCCCGCCCGAGCAGGGTGCGCGGGCCGGGCAGCAGGGTGGCGCGCACCGCACCCGGCGCCCCGGTCCCGAACCAGAGCACCGCCTCCTTCACATCGCCGCCGTCCGAGATCCACTCCGCCTCGGCCTCGGCGGGCACCGCCTCGTGCGGGATGCCGGGGGCGATCTTCAGCGCGGCGTGCGGCGCGGTGCGGGCGGCGGCCACGGCCCAGGACAGCGGCGGCGAGTACGCCTCGGGATCGAAGATCCGGCCTCGGCCGCCCCGCCGCGCCGGGTCCACGAACACGGCGTCGTACCCGGCGGTGTCCACCTCCGTGACGTCGGCCTCCCGCACCTCCATCAGGTCACCGAGCCCCAGGGCCTCGGCGTTCGCCCGTGCCACGGCCGCCGTCAGCGGGTCCCGGTCCACGGCGAGCACCCGGATTCCGGCCCGCGCCAGCGCGATGGCGTCCCCGCCGATCCCGCAGCACAGGTCCGCCACCGAGGTGACCCCGAGATCGGTCAGCCGCCGCGCCCGGTACGCCGCCACGCTCGCCCGCGTCGACTGCTCGACCCCGTTGGGCGTGAAGAACATCCGCTCCGCGTCCGCCGCCGCGAACTTGGCCGCCGCCCGCTGCCGCAGCCGGGCCTGGCCGAGCGCGGCCGACACCAGGTCGGCGGGGTGGTCGCGGCGCAGCCGGGTGGCGACGGCGAGTTCGTCGGCCGGGGCGGTGCCGCGGACCTCTTCGAGGAGGGCCCGGCCTTCGGGAGTGAGGAGGGGAGCGAGGTCGTTCACCGGGTCATTGTGGGCCAGTCGGTGGATGGTGTGCGCGCGGGCGGCGTCGTCGCCGGGGGAGCGGCGGCGGGGACTGCGAAGATCCAGCACCATGCGACTAGTAGTACAAAATGACAAAAGTCGGGCGCGGATCGCCCTCGGCTGCGGTGCCGCCGTCCTCGCCTCGACCGCCCTCGTGACCGGCTGCTCCGGCTCCGGCCCGCACGCCGCCCGCCCGGCGGCCGGCCAGGGCGCGGCCGCCCACCCCGCCCCGGACCTCCGTGCCGCCGAACACGCCCGCATGGTCGCCGCGGCGAAGCGCTGGGGCCTGGACGAGGTCCCGATCGCGCCCCCACGGCCGCCCGCGGTGAAGCCGCGCATCACCGCGCGCGCGGGGTTCGAGGTGGACCACCAGGACGACTGGGACCTGCCGCCGGTCTTCACCACGGTCCCGACCAAGGACAAGGTCGTCTTCCTCACCATCGACGACGGCTCGGAGAAGGACCCCCGGTTCCTGCAGATGATGCGGGACCTGAAGATCCCCTACACCGCGTTCCTCAGCAACTACCTGGTCAAGGACGACTACGGCTACTTCCGCAAGGCCCAGTCCTACGGCAACACCCTCAACAACCACACCCTCACCCACCCCTACCTGCCGGGGCTCTCCTACGAGGAGCAGAAGCACGAGATCTGCGACATGCAGGACATCATGCGGAAGCAGTACGGCAAGCGCCCGACCGTCTTCCGCCCGCCCTACGGCAACTACAACCAGGACACGCTGGTCGCCGCCAAGTCCTGCGGCATCAAGTACGCCCCGATCTGGAACGAGGAGGTGTACGTCGACCACTGGGAGTACCGCGAGGACGACCAGCGACTGCGCCGCGGCGACATCGTCCTCACCCACTTCCGGGGCCGCAGCGACTGGGACGGCACGATGGTCGACGACATGCGCCGCTTCCTGAACAAGGTGACGCGCGAGGGATATGCGGTGGCACGGCTGGAGGACTACCTGTGAGGCGCCCGGAGGGACGGCGGTGAGGCGCCCGGAGGGCCGCTCGTGACGGCGTGTTCGCGGGGCGGGTGCCCGGGGCGCCCGCGGGGGCACCGGTGAGGCGGTGGGCGCCGGGAGGGAGCGTCGTGCTCGCCGGGGCGCTCGCCTCGACCCTGTTCCTCGGGGGCTGCGCCCAGCCCGTCGCCCCCATCGAGCGCCTGGGCAAGAAGGCCGCCGAGGGGGTGCGCCCGCACGCCCGGCCCCTCGCGGCGCCCCCGTCCGGCCGCGCCCTGCCCCCGGTCGTGGACCACATCCCCACCCGCGACCGGGTCGTCTTCCTCACCTACGACGCCCCCGTCCGGGACCCCGGCCTCACCGCCGCGCTGCGCGAACTCCGCCGCCCGGTGAGCCGGTTCACCCCCGGGCGCGTGCCCCTGGCGGGAGCGTCGTACGCCAGCCAGCGCGCCACCCTCTGCGCCCGCCGCACCCGCCTGCTGCGCCCGCCCGGCGGGGAGTACGACCCGACGACCCTGCGCGCCGCCGCCGACTGCGGCGTCACCGCCGTCGTCCTCTGGCGCGCCGCCCTGACCCCGGCGGGCCTCACCTATCCCCGGGGTCCCCGCCACCTCCGCCGCGGCGACATCGTCCGACTGGTGCCCGGCGCCGCCACGGACCCTCTCCTGCGCACCCTCCGCAAGCGGAACCTGACGGTGGCCAGGCTGGAGGACTACCTCGGCTGACCGGCGCCGGCCGGTCCACCGGCCCGTCCGGCGTTCGAGGACGAGGACGCGGACCGAGGACGGGGCTTCCGGGGCGCGCGCCCCCCCGGGGGACGGCGGGCGGACCCCGGTGCGAAACGCCCTCCGGTCGCCCGAGATCGTCCGACGCGCCGCACGGCATTGGCACTCCGCTTGACCGAGTGCTAATCCCGGTCATAGTCTCGGCTCTGGCACTCCCCCCTGGAGAGTGCCAACAACGCGACGGGCAGGTCCGGCACCCGCGACGACGGATCGACCTGGTCGCCACCTCAGACAGTTAACCCCGTGAGATCTCCGAAGGGGGAGGTCGGATCGTGACGACCGCCAGCTCCAAGGTTGCCATCAAGCCGCTCGAGGACCGCATCGTGGTCCAGCCGCTGGACGCCGAGCAGACCACGGCCTCTGGCCTGGTCATCCCGGACACCGCGAAGGAGAAGCCCCAGGAGGGCGCCGTCCTCGCCGTGGGCCCGGGCCGTTTCGAGAACGGCGAGCGCCTGCCGCTCGACGTCAAGGTCGGCGACGTCGTCCTGTACAGCAAGTACGGCGGCACCGAGGTGAAGTACAGCGGCGAGGAGTACCTCGTCCTCTCGGCTCGCGACGTTCTCGCGATCATCGAGAAGTAATTCACCCCGAGCGAACCTTTGCTCTGAACTGCGCCCCTGGCCCCCTGCGACCGATAACGAAGCCGGGCGCCCGGGGCGCAGTTCGTCTTTTTCACCCACAGATTTCGAGAGGGCTCCCGCTGTCATGGCGAAGATCCTGAAGTTCGACGAGGACGCCCGTCGCGCCCTTGAGCGCGGCGTCAACAAGCTGGCCGACACGGTGAAGGTGACGATCGGCCCCAAGGGTCGCAACGTCGTCATCGACAAGAAGTTCGGTGCCCCTACCATCACCAACGACGGTGTCACGATCGCCCGCGAGGTCGAGATCGATGACCCGTACGAGAACCTCGGCGCGCAGCTGGTGAAGGAGGTGGCGACCAAGACCAACGACATCGCGGGTGACGGCACCACCACCGCCACCGTGCTCGCCCAGGCGCTGGTGCGCGAGGGCCTGCGGAACGTCGCCGCCGGCGCCTCCCCGGCCGCCCTGAAGAAGGGCATCGACGCCGCCGTCAAGGCCGTCTCCGACGACCTGCTCGCCACGGCCCGCCCGATCGACGAGAAGTCCGACATCGCCGCCGTGGCCGCGCTGTCCGCCCAGGACCAGCAGGTCGGCGAGCTGATCGCCGAGGCGATGGACAAGGTCGGCAAGGACGGTGTCATCACCGTCGAGGAGTCCAACACCTTCGGTCTGGAGCTGGACTTCACCGAGGGCATGGCCTTCGACAAGGGCTACCTGTCGCCGTACTTCGTCACGGACCAGGAGCGTATGGAGGCCGTCCTCGACGACCCGTACATCCTGATCCACCAGGGCAAGATCGGCTCCATCGCGGACCTGCTGCCGCTGCTGGAGAAGGTCATCCAGGCCGGCTCCAAGCCGCTGCTGATCATCGCCGAGGACGTCGAGGGCGAGGCCCTGTCGACCCTGGTCGTCAACAAGATCCGCGGCACCTTCAACGCCGTCGCGGTGAAGGCCCCCGGCTTCGGCGACCGCCGCAAGGCGATGCTTCAGGACATGGCCGTCCTCACCGGCGCCACCGTCATCTCCGAGGAGGTCGGCCTCAAGATCGACCAGGTCGGCCTCGACGTCCTCGGCTCCGCCCGCCGCGTCACCGTCACCAAGGACGACACCACGATCGTCGAGGGTGCCGGCAAGGCCGAGGACCTGAACGGCCGCGTCGCGCAGATCAAGGCCGAGATCGAGAACACCGACTCCGACTGGGACCGCGAGAAGCTCCAGGAGCGCCTCGCGAAGCTGGCCGGCGGCGTGTGCGTGATCAAGGTCGGCGCCGCCACCGAGGTGGAGCTGAAGGAGAAGAAGCACCGTCTGGAGGACGCCATCTCCGCGACCCGCGCCGCGGTCGAGGAGGGCATCGTCTCCGGTGGTGGCTCCGCCCTGGTGCACGCCTCCAAGGTCCTTGAGGGCAACCTCGACAAGACCGGCGACGAGGCCACCGGTGTCGCCGTGGTCCGCAACGCGGTCGTCGAGCCGCTGCGCTGGATCGGCGAGAACGCCGGCCAGGAGGGCTACGTCATCGTCTCCAAGGTCAAGGACCTGGAGAAGGGTCAGGGCTACAACGCCGCCACCGGCGAGTACGGCGACCTGGTCAAGGCCGGCGTCATCGACCCGGTCAAGGTGACCCGCTCCGCCCTGGAGAACGCCGCCTCCATCGCCTCCCTGCTGCTCACGACCGAGACCCTGGTCGTCGAGAAGAAGGAAGAGGAGCCGGAGGCCGCCGCGGGCCACGGCCACAGCCACGGCCACGCCCACTGAGCCCCACCGCTCCGACCGAAGGCCCGGCACCCCGCGAGGGGTGCCGGGCCTTCGGCCTGCCTACTGCTCCAACTCGTCCAGCGCGCCCAACTGCTGCATCAGCCCCAGCTGGTCGTGCTGCCACCAGGTCTCGGTGATCTTGCCGTCCGGGGTGAAGCGGAAGAAGGTCATGCCGGTCATGGTGACGCGGCGGCCGGTGGGGGCGATGCCGAGGAAGTCGCCCGTGTGGATGGCCCGCCAGGTCCAGCGGGCGCAGGCGCGGTCCTCCTGGGCGAGGACGTCCTCGACGGTGAAGTCGGAGTCGAAGGCGGCCCGCCACATGCGGTACTCGGCGCGGGCGTTGTCCAGGCCGATGGTGTCCTGCGGGTTCACCGGGTCGTGGCTGTGCACGTCCTCGTCCAGCAGGTCGTTGAGCGGGGGCAGCTCGCCCGGGGCCGCGAGGGTGGTGAAGAACCGCCGCACGGTGCCCTCGGCCGACAGGTCGTCCCGAACGACGTCGAGATCCATGAACACGGGCGACTCGTCGCACAGGGCGGCCATCTCCCGGAAGACCTGCTCGGTCTCCGGCAGGCCGGAGTTGCGCAGCGCGTCCTCGTACGAGGCGAACTCCACGACCTCCACGAGGTGCGCGGCGTCCGAGCGGTCCCGGCCGACCAGTGTGTGGGTCGCCGTCCGCCGTCCCCTGGTCCGCGCGATCCAGTCGTCCATGAGCCGGTTCATCTCGTCCGGCCGGCTCGTCCTGCAGTCGATGAGCTGTACGAAGGTCATGGCGCCGCCTCCGGCCCCCCTGGTCCGGTCTTCCCTCCCATTTTCGCACCGGACCGCCGACGGCACCCGCCTTGCGCGAACGGCTACTGCGGGCCGTACTTGCGCCCGGTGCGGGCGGTGACCCCGCCGAGGAGCCCGCGCGGGGCGATCTTCACCAGGCCCATCAGCGCCTTGTAACGGGGGTCCGGGATGGACAGCGACTTGCCGCGCGCCAGGTCGGCGAGGCCCGCCGCGACCAGCTTGTCGGCGTCCAGCCACATCCAGCCGGGGATGTTGTCCGTGCCCATTCCGGCCCGCTGGTGGAACTCGGTGCGCACGAACCCGGGGCACAGGGCCATCAGCCGGACGCCGCTGCCGGCCAGGTCCCGTGCCGCGCCCTGGGTGAACTGCACGACCCACGCCTTGGACGCGCCGTAGGTGCCCCGGGGCACGAAGGCCGCCACCGAGGCGACGTTGACCACCCCGCCCCGGCCGCGCTCGCGCATCGCCTCCGCCGCCGCCGAGGTCAGCCGCAGCACCGCCTCGCAGTGCACCTTGAGCATCGTCAGCTCGTCGGCCATGGAGACGTCCAGATAGCGGCCCTTGTTGCCGAAACCGGCGTTGTTGATCAGCAGGTCGACCGGGTTCTTGCGGTCGCCGAGCCGGTCGGCGACGGTCTCGATGCCCTTGTCCCCGGAGAGGTCGGCGGCCAGCACCTCCGCCTCGATGCCGTGCCGGTCGTGCAGCTCGGTCGCCTGTTCGTGCAGCCGGGCGGCATTCCGCGCCACCAGGACGAGGTCGTGCCCGTCAGCCGCCAGGCGCCGCGCGAAGGCGGCACCGATCCCCGCGGTCGATCCCGTAATCAGAGCCGTTGTCATGGCCCAAGGGTAGTGACCGCGGGGGATACCGGCAGGTGGTGTCCGCCATGCGGTGACGGGGCCTCAGCGGGCCTGCGCGGCGACGTACTTGCGGGCCGCGGCCAGTGCCTCCGGATGCAGGTGCTCGGCGGCGGCGAGAAGCCGGGGCAGCAGGTCCCGCTCGGTGGTGGTCGCCCGGAACTCCATCGCCGCGGTCACCCCGTGGGCGGGCCGGTGGACGATCTCGACGCGGTCGCCCGCGCGTATCTCGCCCGGTTCGATCACCCGGAGGTAGGCACCCGTTGCGCCCTTCCGGGTGAACCTGCGGACCCAGCCCTGTTCGCCCAGGTGGCCCTGGAAGGTGCGGCAGGGGATACGGCCCGAGGACACCTCCAGGACCACGGTCGGACCGATCCGCCAGCGCTCGCCGATCAGCGCCCCGGAGACGTCGAGCCCGTCGGTCGTGATGTTCTCCCCGAAGCAGCCGTTGGCCAGGGTGCGGCCCAGTTCGCGCTCCCACTGGTCGAGATCCTCGCGCGCGAACGCGTACACCGCCTGGTCGTTTCCGCCGTGATGCTTCAGGTCGCACACCGCGTCCCCGGCGAGCCCGCTCCCGGCGGTCCCCTTCGGGCCCGGCGCGGACACCCTCACCGGGCCGTCGACCGGCCTCTTGTCGATGCCCGTCAGGCCGTCCGGCTGACTGGTGTACGGCACCGGGCGCGCCTGCCCGACGTTGACCGAGAGAAGCTTCATGCCGGCACCGTACGGGGCCGCGCCTCAAAGTGTCGAGCAAATTTCGAGCGTCGTCCCCAAGAAGGCCTTATGCTTGAAGGGTGATCGAGGCCCGTCATCTCCGTGTCCTGCGCGCCGTCGCCGCCACCGGCTCGTTCTCGGCGGCGGGGCGCGAACTGGGCTGCACCCAGCCCGCCGTCAGCCAGCAGATGAAGGCCCTGGAAAACTCCGTCGGTACTCCGCTGCTGGTCCGCGCGGGCCGCGAGATGCGGCTGACCCAGGCCGGGGAGGCCCTGGTCAGGCACGCCTCCGGCATTCTCGCGGGGCTCACCGCCGCCGAGGAGGAGGTCGCCGCCATCGCGGGCCTGCGGGCCGGCCGGGTCCGGCTGGTCTCCTTCCCGAGCGGCAGCTCCACCCTGGTCCCCACCGCGCTCGCCGCCCTGCGCGCCGCCCACCCCGGCACCCGGGTCTCCCTGGAAGAGGCCGAACCCCCGCGCTCCGTCGAACTGCTGCGCGAGGGCGACTGCGATCTCGCCCTGGCCTTCCGCTACGAGGGCGCGGCGGTCGCCGAGGACTGGGACGACCTGGTCGTACGCCCCCTGCTGACCGACCGCCTGGTGGCCCTGGTGCCCGAGCGGCACCGGCTCGCGCGCGCCGAGAGCATCGCCATCGGGGAGCTGGCCGAGGAGCCCTGGATCGCGGGCTGCCCGCGCTGCCGGGGCCAGCTGGTGGAGGTCTGCGAGGGGGCCGGGTTCGTGCCGCGCATCGACTTCGCCACCGACGACTATCCGGCGGTCGCGGGCCTGGTGGGCGCGGGTCTGGGCGTGGCCGTCCTGCCGCAGCTGGCGGTGGAGTCGGTGCGGCCGCGTGGGGTGCGCGCGGTGCGGTTGGAGCCGGCGGTGCGGCGGGAGATCGTCGCGCTCACCCTGCCCGATCTGGCGCAGGTGCCGGCGGTCGCGGCGACGCTGGGGCAGCTGGCGCGGGCGGCCGGGCGCGCGGTGTAACGCACCGTAGCGATCCCTCGGCACGGCAGGGCGCGGAGCGGCGCAGAGTCGCGGGCACGCGCTCGGCGTGCCCGGAGGGTGGGGGTATCAGGCACCCGACGGGCGGCGGGTGCTTGCAGAAACGTTCCTTCAGTGGTTCTGGGCGGTGTCACCGCTGGTGGTCGAGGCCGCCACCAGGCGGTTGCGCGCCCGCCCCATCAACTCCTCGCGCTCGTCCTCGGTCAGGCCGCCCCAGACGCCGTACGGCTCGCGCACCGCCAGCGCGTGCGCCGCGCACTCCGCACGGACCGGGCACCTCATGCAGACCTCCTTGGCCGAGTTCTCGCGAGCGCTCCGAGCCGCCCCGCGCTCGCCCTCCGGGTGGAAGAAGAGCGAGCTGTCCACGCCGCGGCAGGCAGCCAGCAGCTGCCAGTCCCACAGGTCCGCGTTCGGTCCGGGAAGGCGGGAGAAATCTGCCATTACGTGACCCCTTGTAGCCGTTCTGGGCGGATACGGTGCCAACGACCGTACATCTCCGGTCTAAGGAGATGTAAATATGACTCATTGCGAATCTAGCCCCGAACACTACGAAACGGGAAGAAAAGCAGCTGAATGGGGCATAGGTTGTGATGAAAAGTTGAGGGTCCGTTGGGCATGTCTGCACCGTGCCGACGCCCTCACGTAGAGTGCCGATGACGGCGTGCAGCCCCGTAACTCTTTCGAGTGACCGTCGTTGAGAGTGCGGAGGCGGTTGAGAACACAAGCGCTCGGGCAGGCGTCCGAGACGGTCGACCGCACAGGTGACGATTCCGTACCAGCCTGGAGGCTCAAGGTGACGCGCATCAGCTGCGGAGGGCGGTCATGACATCCGTCCTCGTCTGCGACGACTCCCCGCTTGCCCGAGAAGCGCTCCGCCGCGCGGTCGCGACCGTGCCCGGTGTCGAGCGTGTGACGACGGCGGCCAACGGCGAGGAAGTCCTCCGCCGCTGGGGCGCCGACCGCTCCGACCTCATCCTGATGGATGTCCGCATGCCCGGCCTGGGCGGCGTGGAGACCGTGCGCCGGTTGCTATCCGCCGACCCCGGCGCGCGCATCATCATGCTGACCGTCGCCGAGGACCTGGACGGCGTGGCCCTCGCGGTCGCCGCCGGCGCCCGGGGCTATCTGCACAAGGACGCCTCGCGCGCCGAACTGCGGGCCACGGTGACGCAGGCCCTCGCCGACCCGACCTGGCGGCTGGCCCCGCGCCGGCTGCGCTCGGCCGAGATGGGCGCCGCGCCCACGCTCACCGCGCGCGAGATCCAGGTCCTGGAGGGCATGAGCCACGGCCGCTCGAACGCCGAGATCGGCCGTGAACTGTTCCTCTCCGAGGACACCGTCAAGACCCACGCCCGGCGCCTGTTCAAGAAGCTCGGCGCCTCGGACCGCGCCCACGCGGTGGCCCTCGGCTTCCGCTGGGGCCTGGTCAGGTAGGACCCGGCGGGCCCCGCGCGACGTGCCGCGCGGGGCCGGGCCTTCCTCCGGGGGGCGCCGCGCATGCCCCTGCCGCCGTTCGGCTTCGCGGGGCGAATCCGCGGTGAACCCCCCGGTCGGGGTGGCGTGCCCCCTGCCGGCGCCGCCGTGCGCGTCGTCATGCCCCGCCGGATCAACGGCGGGCCGGTGTCCGTCGCGGTCGGCCGGCGGCACCGCGTACGCTCCGCCGGGACGCGCCGTGTGGCGGCGCGCAAGGCGGCCCACCGGACGGGCGCTGCTCGTTTCGGCGCGCATGCCGCATCCTTGAGGGTGTGGAGTCTCTCGGGGACGAGTCGGTCGAGCGGAAGGGGAGGGCGCAGGGGATGAGTGCCGGCGCACCTGCTCATAACGCTTCGGTGCACAACCACCAGCACGATGCGACGGACCGGACGGCCGCAGGGCACCATGGACCGATGGGCGACGACGAGGCGGGCACGGCCCAGGGGGCGATCGGCTCTCTCGTGCTTCGTGCCGTCGACGGGGACGAGCAGGCCACACACGACCTGCTCGCGCACGTCCACCCACTGGCGCTGCGCTACTGCCGCACCCGGCTGTCCAGGCTGCCCGGCGACGCCCGTCACTTCGTGGAGGACCTCGCCCAGGAGGTCTGTGTCGCGGTCCTGCTCGCGCTGCCCCGCTATCGCGACACCGGCCGCCCCTTCGAGGCGTTCGTCTTCGCCATCGCCTCCCACAAGGTCGCCGACCTCCAGCGCGCCGCGATGCGCCACCCGGGTTCGACCGCCGTGCCCTCCGACGAGATGCCCGAGCGGCCCGACGACTCGCTCGGCCCCGAGGAGCGCGCCCTGCTCAGCAGCGACGCCGAGTGGGCCAAGAAGCTGCTGGCCAACCTCCCCGAGAACCAGCGCGAACTGCTGCTGCTGCGCATCGCGGTGGGCCTCACCGCGGAGGAGACGGGACAGATGTTGGGAATGTCACCCGGCGCCGTCCGGGTCGCCCAGCACCGGGCCCTGAGCCGTCTGAGGGCACTGGCCGAGCAGTAGCGGCGACCTCCCGTCGAACACCGTATGAACATACGAAGCCGAAGGTGATCTTCCGCCGTGGAATTTGCTGGCCACGCTTCCCGTTAGCATGGACATCCGCACCGATCAAGGCCATTTGGGGAAGGTGTCATGACTGCCAACGTCGACGGAGTGCCCGGAAAATTCGCGACACTCGGGCTGACCTACGACGACGTGCTGCTGCTGCCGGGCGCATCCGAAGTGCTCCCCAACGCGGCCGACACCTCGTCCCGCATCTCCCGCAACGTCCGGGTGAACATCCCGCTCCTGTCGGCGGCGATGGACAAGGTGACCGAGTCCCGGATGGCGATCTCGATGGCCCGCCTGGGCGGCGTCGGCGTGCTGCACCGCAACCTCTCCATCGAGGACCAGGTCAACCAGGTCGACCTCGTGAAGCGGTCGGAGTCCGGCATGGTCACCGACCCGATCACCGTGCACCCGGAGGCCACGCTCGCCGAGGCGGACGCGCTGTGCGCCAAGTTCCGCATCAGCGGGGTCCCGGTCACCGACGCGGCCGGCAAGCTCCTCGGTATCGTGACCAACCGCGACATGGCCTTCGAGAGCGACCGCAGCCGCCGCGTGCACGAGGTCATGACCCCGATGCCGCTGGTCACCGGCAAGGTCGGCACCTCCGGCCCGGAGGCCATGGAGCTGCTGCGCAGGCACAAGATCGAGAAGCTGCCGCTGGTGGACGACGAGGGCGCCCTCAAGGGCCTGATCACGGTCAAGGACTTCGTCAAGGCCGAGCAGTACCCCAATGCCGCGAAGGACGCCGAGGGCCGGCTGCTCGTCGGTGCCGCGGTCGGTGCCAGCCCGGAGGCGCTGGAGCGCGCCCAGGCCCTCGCCGAGGCCGGTGTGGACTTCCTGGTCGTCGACACCTCGCACGGTCACAACAGCAACGCGCTGAGCTGGATGGCGAAGATCAAGTCGAGCGTGAACGTCGACGTGGTCGGCGGCAACGTCGCCACCCGCGACGGCGCCCAGGCGCTGATCGACGCCGGTGTGGACGGCATCAAGGTGGGCGTGGGGCCGGGCTCCATCTGCACCACCCGTGTCGTCGCCGGCATCGGTGTCCCCCAGGTCACCGCCATCTACGAGGCGTCCCTCGCGGCCGGTCCCGCCGGCATCCCGCTGATCGGCGACGGCGGCCTCCAGTACTCCGGTGACATCGGCAAGGCGCTGGCCGCCGGTGCGGACACGGTGATGCTGGGCAGCCTCCTGGCCGGCTGCGAGGAGTCCCCGGGCGAGCTGCTCTTCATCAACGGCAAGCAGTTCAAGTCGTACCGGGGCATGGGTTCGCTGGGCGCCATGCAGTCCCGCGGCCAGGCCAAGTCCTACTCGAAGGACCGCTACTTCCAGGCCGACGTGACCACCGACGAGAAGCTCGTGCCCGAGGGCGTCGAGGGCCAGGTGCCCTACCGCGGTCCGCTCGCCAACGTGCTGCACCAGCTCGTCGGCGGTCTGCGCCAGACCATGGGCTACGTCGGCGCGGCCACCATCGGGGAGATGGCGTCCAAGGGCCGCTTCGTCCGGATCACCTCCGCGGGCCTCAAGGAGAGCCACCCGCACGACATCCAGATGACGGTCGAGGCGCCGAACTACAGCAACAAGAAGTGACGCGCCGACGCGCGTGACGTCGTACGAAGGCGGTCCCGGAGCATCCGGGGCCGCCTTTGCCGTACTCGTCGGCGATACTGGAAGGCGCTGAAACGCAACAGGGAAAGGCCACAGACGTGACTGAGATCGAGATCGGGCGCGGCAAGCGCGGCCGCCGGGCGTACGCCTTCGACGACATCGCCGTCGTCCCCAGCCGCCGTACGCGGGACCCGAAGGAGGTCTCGATCGCCTGGCAGATCGACGCCTACCGCTTCGAGCTGCCCTTCCTGGCGGCCCCCATGGACTCCGTGGTCTCCCCGGCCACCGCGATCCGCATCGGCGAGCTGGGCGGCCTCGGCGTCCTCAACCTTGAGGGCCTGTGGACGCGGTACGAGGACCCGCAGCCGCTGCTGGACGAGATCACCGAGCTGCCGGCCGAGCGCGCCACCCGCCGCCTCCAGGAGATCTACGCGGCGCCCATCAAGGAGGAGCTGATCGGCGCGCGCATCAAGGAGGTGCGCGACTCCGGCGTGGTCACGGCCGCCGCGCTCTCCCCGCAGCGTACCGCCCAGTTCTCCAAGGCTGTCGTGGACGCGGGCGTGGACATCTTCGTCATCCGCGGCACCACCGTCTCGGCGGAGCACGTCTCGTCCTCGCACGAGCCGCTGAACCTGAAGCAGTTCATCTACGAGCTGGACGTCCCGGTGATCGTGGGCGGCTGCGCCACCTACACCGCCGCGCTGCACCTGATGCGCACCGGCGCGGCCGGCGTCCTGGTCGGCTTCGGCGGCGGCGCCGCGCACACGACGCGCAATGTGCTGGGCATCCAGGTTCCGATGGCCACCGCCGTCGCCGACGTGGCCGCGGCCCGCCGCGACTACATGGACGAGTCCGGCGGCCGCTACGTGCACGTGATCGCGGACGGCGGCGTCGGCTGGTCCGGCGACCTGCCCAAGGCGATCGCCTGCGGCGCCGACGCGGTGATGATGGGCTCCCCGCTGGCCCGCGCCACGGACGCGCCCGGCAAGGGCCACCACTGGGGCATGGAGGCGGTCAACGAGGAGCTGCCGCGCGGCAAGAAGGTCGACCTCGGCACCGTCGGCACCATCGAGGAGGTCCTCACCGGCCCGTCCCACACCCCGGACGGCTCGATGAACCTCTTCGGCGCCCTGCGCCGCGCCATGTCCACCACCGGCTACAGCGAGCTCAAGGAGTTCCAGCGGGTCGAGGTGACGATCGCGGACAGCCAGCACAAGCGCTGACCCGCCGTACACACGCGCAGGGGCCCGGCCACCGATGCGCCGATGCGGTGGCCGGGCCCCTGCGCGTGTGTGCGCCCCTTACTGGGCGGCCTTCTTGGCGGCCGAGAACGCGGCGAAACCGGCGAGCGCGAAGAACAGGAAGGTCAGCGGGTCGGCGTCCGCCTTCCATGCCTCCTGCACCACGCCGAAGTGGCCGAAGAAGACGTCGGTGAAGTTCACGCCGAGCGCCTTGGCGCCGATCATGGCCTCGCCCACCAGCTGGCCGAAGTACACCGAGACCAGCGCCAGCACCACGGAGGCGACCGGCAGGACGGCGTTGCGGCCGCCCGCCTTGCCCGCCGCGAGGCCGACGACGAAGCCGACACCCACGGCCGCGTAGCCGATCTCGTGCTTGGTGGCGCCGATGATGAGGCCGTAGAGCCCGGCGGCGACCACGGCGGCCACCACCGCGGCGATCAGGCCGAGGGCCGCGTTGCCGCGGACCGGCGCGGGTGCGGCGGGGGCCATCGGCCCGGGAGCGCCGAGGCCCGGCTGCGGCGGGTACGGAGCCTGCGCCTGCTGGGCGTACGGGCCGGCGTCGACCGGGCCGGACTGCGGCGGCTGCGGCGGTGGTGCTGACTGGCTCATGACAGGAATCCCCCCGTGCTGCGGTACAACTGGATGAGGTGGAACGGAAGACCGGCTCGCATCTGTGTGCGGCAAGTCCGGGGGAGACTAACAGGCAGGACCGACAACGCCCGGCTTGTTTTCCTATCGTGATCTCGTGCGAGGTTTCGGCGCCCCGCCGCTCAGAGCCGGTGCGCCGCTCCCGTCGGGGTGGCTCCCCGGGTGTCCAGGAGCAGTTGGGCCTTCACCGACAGACCCTGGAGGTCGTAGGTGCGGTGCTGTTGGAGCAGGATCGTCAGGTCGGCGGCCGCGGCGGCCTCGTAGAGCGAGTCCGCGCGCGGGACCGGGCGGTCCAGGACGCTCCACGCGGGCACGTAGGGGTCGTGGTAGCTCACGGTCGCGCCGAGTTCCATCAGGCGTACGGCGATCTCCCGGGCCGGGGCGCCCTGCTGGTCGGGGAGGTCCGCCTTGTAGGTCACGCCGAGCAGCAGCACGCGGGCGCCCCGGGCGGACTTGCCGTGCTCGTTGAGGAGGGTCGCGGCGCGCTGCACGACGTACCCGGGCATCCGGTTGTTGACCTGCTGGGCCAGTTCCACCATGCGCAGGGCGCGGCTCGCCTGCCCGGCGAGGTCCTGCGGGACGGCGTGGCCGCCGACGCCGGGGCCCGGCCGGAACGCCTGGAAGCCGAACGGCTTGGTCTCGGCGCAGCGGATGACGTCCCACAGGTCGACGCCGAGTTCGTGGCAGAGCACCGCCATCTCGTTCACCAGCGCGATGTTGACGTGCCGGAAGTTGGTCTCCAGGAGCTGCACCGCCTCCGCCTCGCGCAGCCCCCGCGCGCGGACCACCTTGTCGGTGAGCCGGCCGTAGAAGGCGGCGGCCGACTCGGTGCAGGCGGGGGTGAGCCCGCCGATGACCTTGGGGGTGCCGGCGGGGGTGTGCGCGCGGTTGCCGGGGTCGACCCGGCTGGGGGAGTAGGCGAGATGGAAGTCGCGGCCCGCGCGCATGCCGGAACCCTCTTCCAGCAGGGGGCGCAGGAAGTCCTCGGTCGTCCCCGGCGGCACGGGCGACTCCAGGATGACGGTGGTGTGCGGGCGCAGCCGTCCGGCGAGGGCGCGGGCGGCGGCCCCGACCTGGCCGAGGTCCGGGCCGCCGTCGGCGCCGCGCGGGGTGGGCGCGCAGATCACCGCGGTGCGCACCCGCCCGAGCTGGGCGGGGTCGGTGGCGCGCCGGAACCCGGAGGCGTGCATCCGGCGCAGCTCGGCGGGGCTCAGCGGCCCCGCCTCGGGTCCGGTGGCATAGCCGAGCGTGGGGATGCCGGCGGCCACCGCGGCCTGGGCGAGCGGCAAACCGTAGGGGCCGAGTCCGATGACGGCGAGGTCTGCGGGCATGGCGTGGGCCGTCCTTCCCAGTAACCGAAGGGGAGCGGGTGCGCAACCGCTGTGGACAGGATGAGCGAGCGCACTGTCACACTAGGAGTAAATATGACCGTTATGTGGGATTCTGTTCGTGTGTCTCCCGGGGATGTGCGCTGGTTATCCACAGGTCGCGGGTGCGTGGTGGCTGAAGTCGGGCAAGCCGGTCAGAATTTGGGCATGAGGTGGTGGTGACCGGGCCTCGCCCTCCGGGTGCGGCCGACGCGAGCGACTCAGCGACAGCGGGAGGCAGCGGTGAGGACAGCGACTCTGGGACCGGTGCAGCGCGCCGAGGCACTGGCGGCGATGGCCGAGCACGAGCTGGACGTCCTGGTGATCGGCGCCGGCGTCGTGGGGGCGGGCACCACGCTGGACGCCGTCACCCGCGGACTGTCCACCGGCCTGGTCGAGGCCCGGGACTGGGCGTCCGGCACCTCCAGCCGCTCCAGCAAGCTCATCCACGGCGGACTGCGCTATCTGGAGATGCTCGACTTCGCGCTCGTCCGCGAGGCGTTGAAGGAGCGCGGGCTGCTCCTGGAGCGGCTCGCCCCGCACCTGGTCAAACCGGTGCCGTTCCTCTACCCGTTGCAGCACCGCGGCTGGGAGCGGCTGTACGCGGGGTCAGGTGTCGCGCTCTACGACGCGATGTCCATGGCCCGCGGCCACGGCCGGGGCCTGCCCGTGCACCGGCACCTGAGCCGTGGTCAGGCCCTGCGCGTGGCGCCCTGCCTGCGCAAGGACGCCCTCGTCGGCGCCCTCCAGTACTACGACGCCCAGGTGGACGACGCCCGCTTCGTGGCCACCCTGGTGCGCACGGCGGCGTCGTACGGCGCGAAGGTGGCCAACCGGGCGCGCGTCACCGGGTTCCTACGGGAGGGCGAGCGGGTCGTCGGCGCCCGGGTGCAGGACGTCGAGGGCGGCGGGGAGTACGAGGTGCGCGCCCAGCAGATCGTCAACGCCACGGGGGTGTGGACCGACGACACCCAGGCCATGGTGGGCGAGCGCGGCCAGTTCCACGTCCGTGCCTCCAAGGGCATCCACCTGGTCGTGCCCAAGGACCGCATCCACTCCACCACCGGACTGATCCTGCGCACCGAGAAGTCCGTCCTGTTCGTCATCCCCTGGGGCCGGCACTGGATCGTCGGCACCACCGACACCGACTGGGACCTCGACAAGGCCCATCCGGCCGCGTCCAGCGCCGACATCGACTACCTGCTGGAACACGTCAACTCGGTGCTCGGCGTGCCACTCGGGCGCGACGACGTGCAGGGGGTGTACGCGGGACTGCGGCCGCTGCTGGCCGGCGAGTCCGACGCCACCAGCAAGCTGTCCCGCGAGCACACGGTGGCCCATCCGGCGCCGGGCCTGGTGGTCGTGGCGGGCGGCAAGTACACCACCTACCGGGTGATGGCGAAGGACGCCGTCGACGAGGCGGTGCACGGCCTCGACCGGCGCGTCGCCGACTGCGTGACCGAGGAGACCCCGCTGCTCGGCGCGGAGGGCTACCAGGCGCTGTGGAACGCGCGGGCCCGCATAGCCGCCCGCACCGGGCTGCACACGGTCCGGGTCGAACACCTGCTGAACCGGTACGGGTCGATGGCCGAGGAGATCTTCGACCTGGTGGAGGGGGACCCCGCGCTCGGCGAACCGCTGCGCGCCGCCGACGACTATCTGCGCGCCGAGGTCGTCTACGCCGCCTCGCACGAGGGCGCCCGGCACCTGGACGACGTCCTCACCCGGCGCACCCGCATCTCCATCGAGACCTTCGACCGCGGCACCCGCAGCGCCCGCGAGGCCGCCGAACTGATGGCGCCGGTCCTCGGCTGGGACGAGGACCGGATCCAACGCGAGGTGGAGCACTACGAGAAGCGCGTGGAGGCCGAACGCGAGTCCCAACTCCAGCCCGACGACCAGACGGCGGACGCGGCGCGGCTGGGGGCGCCGGACATCGTGCCGCTGAGTTGAGGGGCGGGGGGTGAAGGGGCGGGGGGTGAAGGGGCGGGGGTGCTCGTCGGGTGATGGGGGGCGGGCCGGTTTGTCGAGGGGGGCGGGGTAGCGGGCTGCTCTGTCGGGGGAGGGGCGGGGAGGGGGCGGGGGAGGGGGGAGGGCCCCCGGGGGGTGAGGTGTTTCGGGGTGGTGGCCGCCCCCCCCCGGCGCAGCGGTTTGGGTGGGTGTGACCGGAGGGTCGGCACCGGGGGTCGCCGGGTTCTCACGGGCCGTCATGCCGGGCGGGGGAAGGGCGGCTTCGCGGAGGTCCGGGGAGGGCCCCACGGCGTGGAGCACTTGTCGGGTGAGAGACAATGGAGGCTCTGTCAGGGCGGGTTGTATGAGGGGACGCATGTCGGAGGCGGATCGGGCGGGGACACCTCGTCAGGAGACTCGGCAGGGCAAGAGCGGACGGCGTCTCCTCGCCGGGCGGTACCGGCTGGGAGACGTGCTGGGCCGCGGCGGCATGGGCACGGTCTGGCGCGCCGAGGACGAGACCCTCGGCCGTACGGTCGCCGTCAAGGAACTCCGGTTCCCGACGAACATCGACGAGGAGGAGAAGCGGCGCCTGATCACGCGCACCCTGCGCGAGGCCAAGGCGATCGCCCGGATCCGCAACAACAGCGCGGTGACGGTCTTCGACGTGGTCGACGAGGACGACCGGCCATGGATCGTCATGGAGCTGGTGGAGGGCAAGTCCCTCGCCGAGGTCATCCGCGAGGACGGCGTGCTGGAGCCCAGGCGGGCCGCCGAGGTGGGCCTCGCCGTCCTCGACGTGCTGCGCTCCGCCCACCGCGAGGGCATCCTGCACCGGGACGTGAAGCCGTCCAACGTGCTCATCGCCGACGACGGCCGCGTCGTCCTCACCGACTTCGGCATCGCGCAGGTCGAGGGCGACCCGTCCATCACCTCCACCGGCATGCTCGTCGGCGCCCCCTCCTACATCTCCCCGGAGCGCGCCCGCGGCCACAAGCCGGGCCCCGCGGCCGATCTGTGGTCGCTCGGCGGGCTGCTGTACGCGGCGGTCGAGGGCGTGCCGCCGTACGACAAGGGCTCCGCGATCGCCACGCTCACCGCGGTGATGACCGAGCCGCTGGAGGAGCCCAAGAACGCGGGCCCGCTGCGGGACGTCATCTACGGCCTGCTCACCAAGGACCCGGCCGAGCGGCTCGACGACGCCGGGGCGCGGGTGCTGCTCGACAAGGTGATCCACGCGCGCGAGCCGGAGCCGCTGGACGCCACCCGGGTCGTACCGCTGCCCGTGCAGCCGGGCGACGGCGAGGGCAAGCGGAACGAGGAGGCCGCGGAGAAGCTGCGCGGCGCGCTGCGGTCGGTGCGCAAGGCGGCGGGGGCGGCCGGTGCCGCGGCCGGTGCCGGTACCGCTTCCGGGGCGGCCCCCGAGGCCGTCGCCGCGCCGAGCTCCGCCGGGAACCCGCCCGGCGACAAGGGCAACGGCAACGCCGGCGCGGCCAGGCCCAGTTCGGGCTGGCCCGTCATGCCGCCGCCGGATCTGGACCTGCCGCCGCGGCCGGTGCCGCGCGCCTCGCTCACCGATGTGGTGCCCAGACGCACGCTGGTGATCGTCGCCGTGGTGGTGGCGCTCGCGGTGATCGGCACCGTTCTGGCCGTCGCCCTCAGCGGCAGCGACAAGAACGGCAAGGGCGCCGCCCGGACCACGGCCGGTGCGAGCGCGTCCGCCGAGGGCGGCCACGGCACATCGCCGGGGAGCGGTACCCGCACCGACGGCGGGAGTTCGGCGCCCACCGGCCCGGGGACCGGGGCCGCGACGGGAACGGGTTCCGCGACGGGCGCCGGCGCGAGCGCGTCCGCCTCCGCCGGGAGCGCGCCGGCCGTCTCCACCCGCAAGGGCGGGCAGGGCTACTCGATCGGGCTGCCCCGGGGATGGTCGTACCAGTCCCACGGACCGGCCGGTGACCGTTACACCGGTCCCGGCGGGCAGAAGCTGCTCGTCGCCTGGACCGACACGCCCAAGGACGACCCGGTGGCGGACTGGAAGAGCCAGGAGCACTACATGGTGCGCGCGCAGTACCACCGGATCCGGATCGAGCAGGTGGACTACCGCGGCTGGAACACGGCCGACTGGGAGTTCACCTACGTCGACGGAGGCACCGGGTACCGCACCATCGACCGCGGCTTCGTGGTCGACGGCCACCTCGGCTACGCGCTGATGTACACCGCGAAGGCCGACGACTGGCACGGCGACCTGCGCAAGGACACCTGGCGGACGCTGACGGCGTCGTTCCGGGCCAAGTCCTAGGACCCGCCCGCCGGTTCATGGCGCCGGAATCCGGCATCCGCGCGGTGCGGGTTGCCTCCGGCACGTATCGTGAATGGTTGAGGACCGTACGGAGCCGGGTGCCGGCGCGGAACGGCCCGTGACGCGAACGGATGTGACCAGACCGGGCGGCCGGGGGAGGGGGAGGCGGAATGGACGACTACGCGGGCCGGGTACTGGCCGACCGCTACCGCCTGCCGCTGCCGCCGTCCGACGCGTACGAGCTGACGGAGACCCGCGCCTTCGACACCTACAGCGGCCAGGAGGTGCTGGTCCGTCAGGTGCCGTTGCCCGAGGTCGTCGAGGCCGAGGTGATCGACGCGGAGGGCCTGCCCGAGGGGTTCGCGCGCGGGCGCGGAGCGCGTTCCGTGCCGGCCGCGAGGGGCGCGACGCGGCAGCCGACCGAGCCCGCGGTGCGGCGCGCCGTCGAGGCCGCGCAGGCGGCGGCCCGCATCCCCGACCATCCACGCCTCGACCAGGTGTTCGACGTCTTCGCCGAGGGCGGCTCGCTGTGGATCGTCAGCGAGTGGGTCGCCGCCCGCCCGTTGTCCGCGCTCCTCGCCGAGCGCCCCCTCACGCCGTACCGCGCCGCCGAGGTCGCCTCCGACGTCCTCATGGCCCTGCGCGTCCTGCACGCCCACGGCTGGGTCCACCGCAACGTCACCGCCCGCACGGTCCTCGTCTGCGACGACGGCCGCGTGATGCTGACCGGCCTCGCGTCCGGCGCCGCGGAGGAGGCGCTGTGCGGGTACGACCCGGTGCCGGGGGCGGAGGACGACGAGGGCCCCGGCGAACACGCGTCCGGGGCCGTGCCGATCGCCGGGCGGCCCGGTGACGTCGTCGCGTCCGATGCCGTGGACCCCGAGGCCGCGCGGCGGGCCGCCATCCAGGCGCGGGCGGCCGGCGGGCCGGCGGTGCCGGGGGCGAACGGGGCGGTCGGCGGGCCCGAGGCGTCCGGTACGGCGGGGCAGCGGGCGGCGGACAGCGGTGCCGACATCCGTGCCGCGCGGGCCGGGGCGATCGCCGCGTACCGGGCGGGGGCCCGTGCCGCGGCCCGGGTGCAGGAGGCGAGGCAGGGCGAAGGCGCCGCGCTGCCCGGGGCCCGGCGGGCCCCGGAGGACGACGGGGGCGCCGACCTGCCGGCCGGGAGCGAGGGGGCGTCGTCGCACTCCCGGGCGCCCTACCCCGGGGGGCCCGCCCGGCCCGTCGAGGACGCCGGTGCGGCGCGGTCGCCGTACCCGACGGGGCACGCGCCGTACGCCCCGGGACCCTCGCCGCACGACCCGCGGCCGTTGCCCCAACGCCCCTCCTCCGGCCTGGCCGCCCGGTCGCCGTACCCCTCGGTTCCGGCCCCCCGCCCCGACACCCCTGGCCGCTCCGTCGACCCCTACGGGGTGCGCGGCGCCCGGACCCCCGCCCCGCACGGCCTCGAACCCGCCCGGCACGACACCCCGGCCCCGGCCCCCGCCCTACCGCCCAGGACGCACGCCCGCTGGGACGAGTCCGCGCCCGGTGCCGGTGCGCGGCGGCCCGGCGGGGCGCTCGCGGCCGAGCGGGCCCGGCAGGCGCGGATGGCCGTGGTGGGGCCGGTGACCGAGCGGTGGGCGCCGGAGCAGGCCGGGCCGGTGCACGAGAACTGGCAGCTGGCGGCGCCGGTCGGGCCCGCCACCGATCTGTGGGCGCTGGGCGCGCTGTTGTTCCGCGCGGTGCAGGGGCATGCGCCGTATCCCGAGGAATCCACCGCGGAACTGGTGCAGTTGGTGTGCGCCGAGCCGCCCGCCTACGCCGAGGAGTGCGGTCCGCTGCGGCCGGTGGTGGAGTCGCTGCTGCGCCAGGACCCCACCGAGCGGCCGGACTTCGAGGAACTGGGCGGCTGGCTGCGCTCGCTGGTGCGGTCCGCGCCCGAGCCGGAGGCCGGTGCGCGCGTGGTGCCCGTACCGCCCGCCGATCCGCGCCGGCTGCCGATCATCCGGCGCCGGGGCGAGCTGGTGCGACGGCGGCGCCCCGGGCTGCCCGAGCCGCACGCCCGGCACAAGCGGGGGCGCGAGGGCGGGAGTTCGCCGAACCGCCTGGGCCGGGTCCTGCTCGTGCTGATCCTGCTCCTGCTGGCCGGCGCGGTCGCGTACGCGATGCTGTTCATGCCCCGGCAGCACGCGCGGCACGGGCAGAGCGGGACCGGCACGAACCGTTCCGCCGGCCAGGCGAGTCCCGCGCCCGCCCGCTCCCAGCACAGCCCCACCGCCTCCGAGACCCAGACCGGCACCACCTCCTCCGTGCCCGACGGCTTCGCCCTGCGCAAGGACCCCGAGGGCTTCGAGATCGCCGTGGCCAAGGGCTGGACACGCGCACCGAAGAACGGCAGCGGCGAAGTGGTCTACGCGCACGGCGACTTCGAGCTGACGGTCGTACCCGGGCGGGACGGCGCGTCGACGTACGGCAGCGATCCGATGGCCTACCAGCGGGACAAGGAACGCGAACTCCAGCCGTACCGCGACTCCAGCTGGGCCACCGCCACCGGGCTGCGCACCATCGAGGTGGGCGGACGGACCATGGCCGAGGGGCAGTTCACCTGGACCGACGGTCAGGGCCGCGATCTGTACGTGCGCAACATGGCGATCCTGCTGAACGGGCGGTACCACATCCTCCAGGTCCGCGGCCCGGACGCCGACCGGGACGAGGTGACACGGCTGTACGAGGAAGCTACCGCGACGTACCGCTACACCGGTTGAGCATGGCGTACACAACGGGCCGTGCCCGGCGCGCCGGTTCCCGTTTCCGTGCGGAAATGACCATCGTCACAGTGCGGTTTCCTTGGGACCCCGCTTGTTCCCTGAGAACGAGCCGGTCCTTAGTCTGACCCTGACAAGAGCATTGCGGGGCAACGTGAATCAGATGCAGGGCCTGCTCATAGCGGGCCGCTACCGGCTTGCCGACTCCATCGGCAGCGGTGGCATGGGCCGGGTGTGGCGCGCCCACGACGAGGTGCTGCACCGGACGGTCGCCGTCAAGGAGTTGACCGCCGCGCTCTACGTCTCCGACAGCGACCAGGCGGTCCTGCTGGCCCGCACCCGGGCCGAGGCGCGGGCCGCGGCGCGCATCAACCACTCCGCCGTCGTCACCGTGCACGACGTGCTCGAACACGACGGCCGGCCCTGGATCGTGATGGAGCTGGTCGAGGGCAACTCGCTGGCCGACGCGGTCAAGGAGCAGGGGCGCATCGAGCCGCGCGAGGCCGCGCGGATCGGGCTGTGGGTGCTGCGGGCGCTGCGCGCCGCGCATTCCGCCGGCGTACTGCACCGGGACGTCAAGCCTGGCAACGTTCTCCTCGGCCGCGACGGCCGGGTGCTGCTCACCGACTTCGGCATCGCCCAGATCGAGGGCGACTCCACCATCACCCGCACCGGAGAGGTCGTCGGCTCGGTCGACTACCTCGCGCCCGAACGGGTGCGCGGCCACGATCCCGGCTCCGCCTCCGACCTGTGGGCGCTCGGTGCGACGCTGTACACGGCGGTGGAGGGGCGCTCGCCGTTCCGCCGTACCTCGCCGCTGAGCACCATGCAGGCGGTCGTCGAGGAGGAGGCCGAACAGCCGCGCAACGCCGGGCCGCTCGGACCGGTCATCTCCGCGCTGCTGCGCAAGGAACCGGAGCTGCGGCCGGGCGCGGAGGAGGCCGAGCAGATGCTCGCCGAGGCCGCGGAGGGGCGGCGGCCCCCTGCCGCCCAGGCGTTCGTGCCGACCCAGAGCACGGGCCTGCACGGACCCGGGGACACCGGCGGCTACGGCGCCCCGGCCGCGGCGGGTCCGCCCCCGGCCGGCCGGTCGGCCCTCGGGCCGACCGTCGTGGGCCCCGTGCCGGGACACGGCGCGGGAGGGCCCGCGCGCCCCCGGCGCAGGCTGCGCACGCTCGCACTCGTCGTCGCCGTCGCGGCCGTGCTCGGCGGTGGCGCGGCGGTGGGCTTCCAGGAGTGGAACAGCAGCCGTCACCACACGACGGCGGGCGGCGGCACGGACGCCGGCCCGACCTCCTCGGCGAGCCCCGGCGGCGGCCACGGCCAGGAGGGCACCGGCACCGTCCCGGACAACTGGGAGACCCACCACGACCCGCTGGGCTTCAGCATCTCCCTGCCCAAGGGCTGGAAGCGCCAGGTGTACGGCATCGACGGTCCCCTGAAGCAGATCGACTACACCCCCGACGGCGGCAAGCACTTCGTGCGCATCTCCATCGACAGCTCGCCGGACTTCCTCGACGCCCACGAGCACCAGAAGGATCTCGAACAGCAGCTCCAACGGCTCGTCGGCTACCAGCGCGTGACGCTCGAACAGAACGTCTACCGCGACCGGAACGGCTCGCTGTGGGAGTACACCTGGACCGCGCTGAAGAAGGACCCGCCGTACGTGGCGGGCCCGCGGCACGCCATCGAGGAGACGTACTTCTCGCGCGAGGGCACCGAGTACGCCATCTACATGTCCGGGCCCGCCGCCGACTGGCCGCGGATCGGCAAGCAGTTCAAGTGGGTGCTCCAGAGCTGGCAGCAGCCGGCCGCGACGCGATGAGGGGCCTTGAGCCGAACGGGTGCGCTTTGCGACTGAAACGGCTGAAAACGAGTCACTGAACAGCGTGGCTTGGCCGATCGAGGCCCCGGAGCGGATGGGTCCGTTGCGGCATGATGGGCGCATGGGGACCGAGGGCGCCGACTTCCGGGTGATCGCCGGCCGTTACCGCCTCCAGGCGCGGATCGGGCGCGGCGGCATGGGCGTCGTATGGCGGGCGAGCGACGAGCTGCTGGGCCGGCTCGTCGCGGTCAAGGAGATCCTCGCGGACGACTCGCTCCCGGAGGACGACGCACGGCGGCGCCGCGACCGTACGTTCCGGGAGGCGCGCGCGGTCGCGCAGCTGCGGCACCCGCACATCATCGTCGTGCACGACGTGGTCGAGCAGGACGAACGCCCGTACCTGGTCATGGAGCTGATCGACGGCTGCTCGCTCGCCGACCGGATCGCCCGGCACGGTCCGGTGACCCCGGTCGAGGCCGCGCGGATCGGCATCGCCCTGCTCAGCGCCCTGGACACCGCGCACGAGGCCGGGGTGCTGCACCGGGACATCAAGCCCGCGAACGTCCTGATCGAGTCGGGCACCGACCGGGTCGTGCTCACCGACTTCGGCATCGCGCAGGTCGAGGGCGCCACCACGCTCACCGAGACCGGCTCCTTCGTCGGCTCGCCCGAGTACACCGCGCCCGAGCGGATGTCCGGGGTGCGTACCGGCCCGGAGTCCGATCTGTGGTCGCTGGGCGCGCTGCTGTGCACGGTGCTCAGCGGCGAGTCGCCGTTCCGGCGCGACTCGCTCGGCGGCATCCTGCACGCCGTGGTCGCCGCCGAGATCAGGCCGCCCGTCGAGGCCGAGCCGCTGCTGCCCGTCGTGCGGGGGCTACTGGAGCGCGACCCGGACCGCCGGCTCGGCGCGGCGGAGGCCGAGTGGATGCTCCGCGTCTATCTGGAGACCGGGCGGGCGCCGGAGGCGCCGGGTGCGCCGCGCGGGCACCGGCTCGGGACGGGGCGTCCGCCGAAGCCCGTGCCACAGCCGCCCGCCCGGCCGGGCGTGTCCGGCGCGCCCGGGGGCACGGCGGAGGCGCCGCCCGGACGCTCCTCGACGCGCGCGGTGCTGCTGGCGGCGCTGCTCGTCGCGGCGCTCGCGGCGGCGGGCGGGTCGGCGGCGACGCTGCTGCTCAACCGGGACGAGAGCGGGGGCGGCGGGAGCCCGGGGGGCACGGCGACGACGCCCGCGACCGGGAACGGGACCGGCACGCGCCCCGCGCCGTCGTCCTCCGCCCCGGCCCCGTCCCGGCCCGGCTCCCCGACGCCGAGCCCGGGTCCCGGCACCGCGCCCTCCGGCTACCGCACCGCCAGGGACCCCGCCGGGTTCTCGCTCGCCGTGCCCGACGACTTCACCCGCAGTCCGCAGGGCGAGCGGGTCTTCTACCTCTCGCCGGAGGGGACGTACCGCCTCGGCGTCAAGGTCGGCACGCCCGGGCCCGGCGGTCCGCAGGCGGTGATGCAGGCGCAGGCGGCGGGCGGGCAGGTCACCAACCCCGGTTACCGCGACGGCCGGGTCACCCGCACCACGCACGCCGGACACCCCGCCGCGCTCTGGGAGTTCACCTGGAACGGGTACAGCGCGGCGGAGGGCCCCCGGCACACGTACGACCTGTGCTGGGAGGAGTCCGGACGGCTGTACGACGTGTGGGTGTCGGCGCCGGTCGGGAAGGTGCGCGAGGCGCGGGAGTACTTCGACGTCGCGCTGGACACGTTCTCGGCGACACCCTCCTGACCGCCGTGCGCCGGTGCGCCGCGTCACGGGTTCGTGACCGGTGCCGCCGGCGAGTGGCTCGGCGGCGCGAGGGAGCGACAGGGATGGTGCATGCAGAGTGACGGGGGAGCGGGCCGGCCGGCCGACGACACGACGAGCTTCGTCCTTCGGCCGCCGAGGCCGCGCACACGGCAGGACGCGATACCGGTGCCGGGCCCGGCCGCCGCACCCGGGCCCCTGATCGCGGGGCGTTACCGGCTGACGGCCAGGCTGGGCCGGGGCGGGATGGGCACGGTGTGGCGGGCCCGGGACGAGACCGTGGACCGCGAGGTCGCCGTCAAGGAACCCCGGGTACCGGACCACCTTCCCGAACGGGAACGCGCCAACGCCTTCGAACGGATGCGCCGCGAGGCCCGCGCCGCGGCCCGCCTCGACCATCCGGCCGTGGTGAACGTGTACGACGTCGCGGTGGTCGACGGCCGCCCCTGGCTCGTGACGGAGCTGGTGCACGGCCGCACGCCGGGCGATGTGCTCGACGAGGGCACGTTGGACGCGCGCGAGGCGGCCCGGGTCGGCCTGGAGGTGCTCGGCGGGCTGGAGGCGGCGCACGCGGCGGGCGTCCTGCACCGGGACGTGAAGCCCGACAACGTGCTGCTGGGGCGGCACGGCCGGGTGGTGCTCACCGACTTCGGCATCGCCCGGATCGAGGGCGACACGCGGCTCACGGACACCGGGGGCTTTGTCGGCTCGCCCGAATACGTCGCCCCGGAACGGGTGCTGGGGCAGCTGCCCGGACCCGCGAGCGACCCGTGGTCCCTGGGCGTGCTGCTGTACACCGCGACGGAGGGCGTGTCGCCGTTCCGGCGCAGCAACACCCCGGCGACCCTCCAGTCCGTCCTCAACGCGACCCCGGCCCCGCCTGCCGCGACCCCGGCCCCGCCCGCCGCGACCCCGGCCCCGCCCGCCGCGACCCCGGCCCCGCCCGCCGCGGCTGCGGGCCCGCCGGCCGAGGTCATCGACGGGCTGCTGAGGAAGGACCCGGCGCAGCGGCCGTCCGCGGAACGGGTGCGCGCGCTGCTGACGGAGGCGGTCGGACCGCCGGCGCCCCAGCGGGTGGTCCGGCCTTCGGCCCCGTCGGCGCCGGCCGCAGCGCCCGTGTCGTGCCGCCGGCGTCGCGGTCGTACCGCCTGGCTGGGGTCGGGCGCCGCGGTGGCGGCCCTCCCTGGACATGCCCGAGGGCGCGAAGACGCGCCCGGACGACACCGCCACCTACAAGGGCCGGGAGGCCGCGCGCAACACGGTCACCTACACGACCGACGACAGCCAGGACCCGCGCCCTCGCGAACTCCAGGTCTTCTACTACCGCACGCGCTCCGGCGACATGTACAAGCTGGTCGTCGGCTACCCGGGCAAGGGCGACTTCACCGAGCGGGGCCGCGAGGTGGCGAGGGCGGCGATCGCGGATCTGGAGGTCGGGAAGCTCTGAGGGGCGAGGTGCCGGGGGCCGGGCCCGGCAGGTCAGGGGCTCGGGACGCCGGGAGCGGGGATCTCGTGGACCAGGGGCTCCGAGGCCCGGTCGGGCGCCGGGGCGCCGCGGTCCCGGTACCGCCCCGGCGTGACCCCGAACTCCCGGCTGAAGGCGTGCGAGAGGGCGTACGGGCTGCCGTACCCCGTCTCGCGCGCCACCGTCGCGAGCGGCGCGTCGGACTCCCGCAGCCGGGCCGCGGCCAGCGTCAGCCGCCACCAGGTGAGGTAGGCCATCGGCGGCCGGCCGACCAGGGCGGTGAAGCGGCGCGCGAGGGTGGCCCGCGAGACCCCGGCCTCGGCGGCCAGCCGCTCGGCCGTCCAGGGGGCCGCCGGATCGGAGTGCAGGGACCGCAGCGCGGCCGTCGTCACCGGGTCGTTCAGCACCGCCGGCCACGCCCCGGTGCGCGCCCGGCCCATCCAGGCGCGGACCATGTAGACGAGGAGCAGGTCCAGCAGGCTCGGCAGCGCGAGACAGCCACCCGGCCGCTGCTCCTCCAGCTCCCGGGCCAACAGGTCGACGGCGGATCGCAGTTCGGGATGCTCGCCGACCCGGTGCGGCAGATGCACCACCTGCGGCAGCTCCGCCATCAGCGGATGCGTACGGCTGCGGTCGAGCCGGTACTTGCCGCACAGCAGCTCGACCTCGCCGCCGTCCCGCACGCTCGTCAGCGCATGTGCCGCCCCGTGCGGCAGCAGCGTCACGTCCCCCGGGCCCAGGGTCACCGGATCGCCGCCGTCGCCGTCCCGCAACAGCCGGCAGCTGCCGCCGAGGACGACATGGAAGCCCGCCCCCTCGTACGGCGGCAGCCGCACCCGCCACTCGCCGCTCACCCGGAGCCGGTCCGAGGAGGGGCTGCCCACCCGCACCGCGGAGATCGCGTCGCTCACCACATCCATGCCCTCCATGAGACGACGGCGTATCCGGATGAGCAAGAAGAGCATTGGAATGCTCACACCGAGTTCCTAGATTCGGGGACATGGAGGACGAACAGGACGTACGGACATTCGTGGTCGGCGATGTCGAGGTGCTGCGGATCGTGGAACGGCAGGGGCCCCTCGTGCCGGCGCGGCGGTTGGTCCCGGACTGCGGGGCAGAGGTGTGGCGGGAGCACGCGGGCGAGCTGGCGCCCCGGTACTGGGAACCGGACCGGGACATGGCGGTGCTGGCGGTCCAGACCTGGGTGGTGCGCAGCGGCGGCCGGACGGTGCTGGTCGACACCGGGGTCGGACGGGACCGGGAGCGGCCCGGCAGCCCGCTGTTCCACCGGCAGCCGGGCGATCTCCCGGGACGGCTGCGCCGGGCCGGGGTGGACCCGGCGGAGGTCGACGTCGTCGTGAACACCCACATCCACGGCGACCACGTCGGCTGGAACACCCACGACGAGAACGGGGAATGGACGCCCACCTTCCCGCGCGCCACCTATCTGCTCCCGGCTCCCGACGACCGCTACTTCGGCCCCGAGGGCGGCTACGCGGGCGGCGCCCGGGTGGATGACCGGCTGCTGTACGAGGACAGCATCGCCCCCGTGCACCGGGCCGGGCAGGCCGTCGTATGGGAGGACGGGTACCGCGTCGACGAGCATCTCCGCCTGGAGCCCGCCCCCGGGCACACCCCGGGATCGTCCGTGCTGCGGATCTCCTCCCGGGGTGAACACGCGGTGTTCGTCGGCGACGTGCTGCACAGCCCGGTGCAGATCCTGCGGCCCGGGTGCAACAGCTGCTTCTGCCTCGATCCGCGGCAGGCGGCCTCGACCCGGCGGCGGGTGCTGCAACGGGCGGCGGACGAAGGAGCCTTGGTGATTCCCGCGCACTTCCCGGGTACCGGTGTCGTCGAAGTGGGCGCGGAGAACGGCGGGTTCACGCTGCGGCGGTGGGCCGTCTGACGGTCCCGCTTCGACAACGGCGTGGTGCGCGCGGTACTGATGGGGACATGGCTGAAGACGGCGAACACCCGCTCGGCGCACGTGTGATCGGCGGCCGCTACCGGCTGGCCGACCGCCTCGGCACCGGACCCGCCGGAACCGTCTGGCGTGCCTGGGACGAGGGCGACGGGGGGCACGGCCGCGTCGCCGTCAAGGAGCCTTCGCTGCCCGGCGATCCGGCCGAGGACGAGGAGAGCCGACGGCTGGCCCACCGGCTCCACCACGAGGCCCGCGCGGCCACCCGGGTGCGGCATCCGTCCGCCGTCACCGTGTACGACGTCGTCACCGAGGCCGGTGTGCCCTGGATCGTGATGGAACTGGTGGAGGGCGAGTCCCTGGGCGAGGCGCTGCGCCGCGGGCCCCTGCCGCCCGCCGAGGCCGCTCGCGTCGGGCTCGCCGTGCTCGGCGCCCTGCGCGCCGCGCACACCGTGGGCATCGTGCACCGCGATCTCAAACCGGCCAACGTGCTGCTGGAGTCCGGCACCGGGCGGGTCGTCCTCACCGACTTCGGCATCGGGGACGGGGCCGGCGGGGGTGCGCTCGGCGGCGGGTCCGGTGGGGGCAGGCATGGTGGGGACGGGTCGGGTGGCGACCGGTCCGATGCGGACCGGCTCGGCGGGGAGCGGTCTGATGCAGGTGCCTCCTTCGTCGCTCCCGAGCGCGCGGCCGGTCCCGGTGCGGGGCCCGCCTCCGACCTGTGGTCGCTGGGCGCCCTGCTGCGCGCCGCTCTCGGCGACACCGACCCCGGCGCGCTCGGCCCCCTCCTGGACCGGCTGCACGCGGAGCGGCCCGAGGCCCGGCCGGGTGCGGAGCAGGTGGCGGCGGAGCTGCGGGCGTACCTGGGGGTGGCGGACGTACCGGAACCGGCCGGCGTACGGGGCGGGCGGGACCTCGGCGTCGTACCGCAGCCGCAGCCGCAGCCGCAGCCGCAACCGGACCCCGGGCGGCGGTCGGACCCCCGGCCCGCACCCCGTCGCCGCACCCCCTTCACCACTCTCACGCTCTTCCGCGCGAAAAAACCCGCGGGCGACTGATCGGGCGGGTGTTCGAACCGGCAACCCCCTGATCAGGCCATTTGTTGCCAGTGATCACTGGCAGAGTGTGAGTACTCCGTGAATCCCCGTTACCGACGGGTACACAAAGTGTTCGCCGCGGCATACCCTGCGCCTCATGACGGACACGCAGGCCCCGGACATCGCCGGTACCAACCCCCTCGCGCCCTCCCCCGAGGGGGCCCGCACCGCCGCCGACGTGGTCACCCCGGAGCTGGTGGCCCGGCTGACCAAGGGCGTCGCCGGCTCCGGCCGGACCGCCAACCACATGCCGTTCACCGGCGAGAAGCTGGCCGACCTGCCCGAGTCCGCCCCCGAGGACGTGCTCACGGCCTTCGAGGCGGCCCGCGCCGCGCAGGCCGTGTGGGAGCGGACCCCGGTGCGGCAGCGGGCCGCCGTCCTGCTCCGCTTCCACGACCTGCTCCTGGAGCGCCAGGCCGAGGTCCTCGACCTCGTCCAGCTGGAGACCGGCAAGGCCCGGCTGCACGCGCACGAGGAGGTGCTGGCCGTCGCCGTCGCGGCCCGCCACTACGGCCGCAAGGCCCCCGCCTATCTGCGCCCCAAGCGGCACACGGGCGCCGTGCCGACCCTGACGAAGGTCACCGAACTGCGCCACGCGCGCGGGGTGGTGGGCCAGATCGCGCCCTGGAACTACCCGCTGGAGCTGTCCGTCGGCGACGCGCTGCCCGCCTTCGTCGCGGGCAACGCCGTCGTGATGAAGCCCGACACCGAGACCTGCCTCACCGCCCTGTGGGCCCGCGATCTGCTGATCGAGGCCGGGCTGCCCGCGGGCGTCTTCCAGGTCGTCATCGGTGAAGGCCCGGTCGTCGGACCCGAGTTGGTCAAGCACGCCGACTACGTCTCGTTCACCGGGTCCACCCGCACCGGCCGCGAGGTGGCCCAGGGCGCCGCCGCCCGGCTGATCGGCGTCTCCCTCGAACTCGGCGGCAAGAACGCCATGCTGGTCCTGGACGACGCCGACATCGAGAAGGCCGCCGCCGGCGCCGTACGCGCCTGCTTCTCCTCCGCCGGCCAACTCTGCATCTCCATCGAGCGGTTGTACGTCCACGAGTCGATCGCCGACGCCTTCCTGGAGCGCTTCGCCGCCCGCACCAAGGCCATGCGGCTCGGCAACTCCCTCGCCTACGGAGCCGAGATGGGCTCCCTGGTCGGCGAGCGCCAGCTGAAGACCGTCGAACGGCACGTGCGCGAGGCCGTCGACAAGGGCGCCAAGGTGCTCGCGGGCGGTGTGGCCCGGCCCGACATCGGCCCCTACTTCTTCGAGCCCACCATCCTCGACGGCGTCGAGGGCTCCATGGCGGTCTGCGAGGAGGAGACCTTCGGTCCGGTCGTCTCGGTCTACCGCTTCTCGGACGTGGACGAGGCCGTCGAGCGCGCCAACGCCACGCCGTACGGCCTCAACGCCTCCGTCTGGACCAGGGACGCCCGCCGCGGCCGCGCCGTCGCCGCCCGGCTGCGCACCGGCACGGTCAACGTCAACGAGGGCTACGCCCCCGCCTACGGCAGCGTCCAGTCCCCGATGGGCGGCATGAAGGACTCCGGCCTCGGCCGCCGCCACGGCTCCGAGGGCATCCTCAAGTACACCGAGGCCCAGACGGTCGCCCAGCAGCGGCTGCTGCCGATGGCGCCCTCCCTGGGCATGACGGACGAGGGCTACGCCCGCTTCATGACCACGAGTCTCCGGCTGCTGAAGGCATTCCGGTTCCGTTAGAAACCCCGTTCTCGACGAGGAGAGCACGTGTCGCAGGAGAAGTCTGTCCAGACCCGGGACGAGAACGGGCACGACGGGGAAGGCGCGCATGACGGGTACGACTACGACGTCATCGTGGTCGGCTCCGGCTTCGGCGGGTCCGTGTCGGCCCTGCGCCTGACCGAGAAGGGCTACCGGGTGGGCGTGCTCGAAGCCGGGCGCCGCTTCACCCGGGAGTCCCTGCCGAAGAACTCCTGGGACCTGAAGAACTACCTCTGGGCCCCGAAGCTCGGCATGTACGGCATCCAGCGCATCCATCTGCTGGGCAACGTGATGGTGCTGGCCGGCGCGGGCGTCGGCGGCGGCTCGCTCAACTACGCCAACACCCTCTACGTGCCGCCGAAGGCGTTCTTCGACGACCCTCAGTGGAAGGACATCACCGACTGGCAGGAGGAGTTGAAGCCGTACTACGACCAGGCCAAGCGGATGCTCGGCGTGCGGCTCAACCCGACGACGACCCCTTCGGACGTCCACCTGAAGGCGGCGGCCGAGCGGATGGGCGTCGGCGACTCCTTCCACTTCGCGCCGGTGGGCGTCTTCTTCGGCGACGGCAAGGACGCGGACGGCACGGCGAAGGCGTCACCGGGGCAGCGGGTCCCCGACCCGTACTTCGGCGGGGCGGGCCCGGAGCGCAACGCCTGCACCGAGTGCGGCGAGTGCATGACGGGCTGCCGCCACGGCGCCAAGAACACGCTGAACGAGAACTACCTCCACCTCGCCGAGAAGGCGGGCGCGGTGGTCCACCCGATGACCACGGTGGTGTCCGTCACCGACGACTCGCGCGGCGGGTACGCGGTGGCCACCCTGCCGACGGACCGCAGGAAGAAGGGCGCGGGCCGGCTCTTCACCGCGCGCCGGGTCGTGATCGCCGCCGGTACCTACGGCACCCAGACCCTGCTGCACCGGATGAAGGCGAACGGCCAACTGCCCTATGTCTCGGCCCGGTTGGGTGATCTGACCCGTACCAACTCCGAAGCGCTGGTCGGCGCGCAGACCGACGACCGCCGGTACCGCAAGGCGCACGGCGCCCCGCGGGCCGACTTCACCAAGGGCGTCGCGATCACCTCCTCGATCCACCCGGACGAGAACACCCACATCGAGCCGGTCCGCTACGGCAAGGGCTCCAACGCGATGGGCGGGCTGTCCATCCTCCAGGTGCCGTACACCGACGGTTCCTCGCGGGCGCTGGCCTGGCTGGCGAACGCGGCCCGGCACCCCGCGCTCGTCCTGCGCTCCCTGTCCAACCGGCGCTGGTCGGAGCGGAGCATCATCGGCCTGGTCATGCAGTCCCTGGACAACTCGCTGACGACGTACCTGAAGCCGGGCGGCATCGGAAAGGGCCTGCTCACCGCGCGGCAGGGGCACGGCGCGCCCAATCCCAAGCAGATCAGGGCCGCCACCGAGGCCGCCTCCGCGCTCGCCGCCGAGATCAACGGTTTCCCCGGCAGCAACGTAGGCGAGCTGATGGGCACCCCGCTCACCGCGCACTTCCTCGGCGGCTGCCCGATCGGCGACTCGGCCGACACCGGGGTGATCGACCCGTACCACCGGCTGTACGGCCACCCCGGCATCTCGGTCGTGGACGGCGCCGCGGTCTCCGCGAACCTGGGCGTCAACCCCTCGCTGACGATCACCGCGCAGGCCGAGCGGGCCATGTCCTTCTGGCCGAACAAGGGCGAGGAGGACCCGCGGCCGGCGCAGGGAGCGGCGTACGAGCGGCTGAAGCCGGTGGAGCCGCTGTCCCCCGCGGTCCCGGCGGAGGCGTTCGGCGCGCTGCGGCTGCCGTTCCTGGGGATGCCGACGGTGCGGCCGAAGGAGTAGCGGACGAGGGGCGGGCTTCACCGGCGCTCGTGGGCTCCTCTGGTGCCCGCGGGTCCCCTCCGGTGTGACCCGGATCACGGAGAATTCTCCGGCGCGGGCACAACCCTCCTCCGTCGCCGCAGATCAAACCTGCTGCCGGATCAAGAGGACGGTGGGAGGGACCTGCCTTCGGAGGGGGATGCAGGTCCCTTTCTTCTTGTCTGCGGTGCACAGGACGGTGCACGTGCGGATTCCGCCGGTCGGCTCCGGGCGTCCCCGGAGCCGACCGTTCTCTTGGTGACCGGGCTGCTGTCCCCTGCCGTCCGGTCACTTCCCTGGAGCGAGGTCCCACGGCGTACGGCACGACCCGTACGCCTCATCGCCCCAGTGAGCCACGCGTGGTTCTGTCGGGCCCGCCCCTGGCTGGAACGGACACCCCCCTAACGAAGCCGTGCGCGAGGCGGTCACGCGCCGTACGGGTGAGACGGCGGCCGAACTTACGTCGGATAATCAGCCGGGCTGCCTGGCCGCCGCACCGCTGGGCACCCACGGGGGCGTGGGCGGGATGGAACGCTCGGGCGCGGGTGGGGTCAGATGCGCCCCCGGCACAGCTCCAGCAGGGTCATGGCGAGCGCGGTGCCGGGCTTGCCCAGCGCTTCGCGGTAGTGGCCGAGGATCTCCATCTCGCGGGAGAGGCTGACCCGCCGGCCGCCGGAGGAGATACGGGTCTGCTGGACCACGGCGGAGACGGCCGTCCGCTCCTGGATGAGGCCGATGATCCGGTCGTCGATCGCGTCGATGCGCTCCCGGGCCGCGGCGATGGTCGCCTCGGGCGTCGCGGCCGTCTCTTCGGGGGAGGTGGTGGTCATGTCGGGGGCTCCTGATCGTGAGGTGGATGCCCCGGAACGGCGTGACCCGGAAAACGACAGGCGCCCCGGGCCTTGTCGGCCCGGGGCGCCTGGTGAAGTCGCTCAAGCGTTTCGCTGAGCAGCACGACCATGGCAGCCGGCGGGCCGGATGCCATAGGTAAAGACGAAGGTCGCGTGCTGAAGCATGCGGCCAGTATGCCACGCCCGGTACGGCGGGCGGGCCGTCCCTCTGCTGGTGGCCCCCGTCAAGGCCGTCCCGGCTCGGCGGAGGGCTGTGCGCCCGCACCGTTAGACTCGTAGTACAGACCCCCGCCCGGACCACCAGAAGGCACCCCGTGTCATCAGCGACTCCCACTGCCCCCGACACCGTCCTGGTCGTCGACTTCGGTGCGCAGTACGCCCAGCTCATCGCCCGACGCGTCCGCGAGGCGCGGGTCTACAGCGAGATCGTGCCGAGCACCATGCCGGTCAAGGAGATGCTCGCCAAGAGGCCCGCGGCGATCATTCTCTCCGGCGGTCCCTCGTCGGTCTACGAGGAGGGTGCGCCCAGCCTCGACCGCGAGATCTTCGAGGCCGGCGTCCCCGTCTTCGGCATGTGCTACGGCTTCCAGCTGATGGCGCGTGCCCTCGGCGGCACCGTCGACAACACCGGCGCCCGTGAGTACGGCCGTACCGACCTGCACGTCTCCCGGACGTCCTCCACCCTCTTCGAGGGCACCCCGGCCGAGCAGCAGGTCTGGATGTCGCACGGCGACGCCTGCTCCGCCGCCCCCGAGGGCTTCACGGTCACCGCGTCCACCGACCTGGTCCCGGTCGCCGCGTTCGAGAACGACGAGAAGAAGCTCTACGGCGTCCAGCACCACCCCGAGGTCATGCACTCCACGCACGGCCAGCAGGTGCTGGAGCACTTCCTGTACCGCGGCGCGGGCCTGGAGCCGACCTGGACCACGGGCAATGTGATCGAGGAGCAGGTCGAGGCCATCCGCGAGCTGGTCGGCGACAAGCGCGCGATCTGCGGTCTGTCCGGCGGCGTGGACTCCGCCGTGGCCGCCGCCCTGGTGCAGAAGGCCATCGGCTCCCAGCTGACCTGCGTCTACGTCGACCACGGCCTGATGCGCAAGGGCGAGACCGAGCAGGTCGAGAAGGACTTCGTCGCGGCCACCGGCGTCCAGCTGAAGGTCGTCGACGCCGAGGAGCGCTTCCTGAACGCGCTCGCCGGGGTCAGCGACCCCGAGGAGAAGCGCAAGATCATCGGCCGCGAGTTCATCCGCGTCTTCGAGCAGGCGCAGGCCGAGATCATCGCCGACGAGGGCCCGGCCGTGGAGTTCCTGGTCCAGGGCACCCTGTACCCGGACGTGGTCGAGTCCGGCGGCGGCACCGGCACCGCCAACATCAAGTCGCACCACAACGTCGGCGGCCTGCCCGAGGACCTTGAGTTCAAGCTGATCGAGCCGCTGCGCAAGCTGTTCAAGGACGAGGTCCGGATGGTCGGCCAGGAGCTGGGCCTGCCGGAGGAGATCGTCCAGCGCCAGCCGTTCCCGGGTCCGGGCCTCGGCATCCGCATCGTCGGCGAGGTGACCAAGGAGCGCCTGGACCTCCTGCGCGACGCCGACGCCATCGCCCGCGAGGAGCTGACCGCGGCCGGCCTCGACCGTGACATCTGGCAGTGCCCGGTGGTCCTGCTCGCCGACGTCCGCAGCGTGGGCGTCCAGGGCGACGGCCGCACCTACGGTCACCCGATCGTGCTGCGTCCCGTCTCCTCCGAGGACGCCATGACCGCCGACTGGTCCCGGCTGCCCTACGACGTGCTCGCCCGCATCTCGACCCGCATCACCAACGAGGTCCGGGACGTCAACCGCGTCGTCCTCGACGTCACCTCGAAGCCGCCGGGCACCATCGAGTGGGAGTGAGCCTCCCCGAGGCTCAGGTCCGCCTGAGAGTCCGCACCGGCTCTCCCGGCTTCCAGACCCGGACGACCAGATAACGATCGTCCTCGACGAAGGTCTTCACGACCTCGGTCAACTCGGTGCGGAAGAGGTGGAACGGCTCCGGCGGTTCCACCTCTTTCACGTACCCGGCCTTCGTCTCCCCGTCCCCCACCTCGTACGCCCGCCCGCTGATCCGCACGTCCCCGCCGGCCATCCCGGTCCCCTCGCCCGGATTGGCCTGGAGGGCGAAGCGAGGATCGCGCAGCAGATCGCGGGCCTTCAGCGAGCCCGGCATCATGCCGAGCCACAGCCCGCCGGCCCGGAAGTCCACCTCCAGCCCCGAGGTGCGCGGGGAGCCGTCCCGGCGGAGGGTGACGAGGACGTGGTGCCGGAAGGCGCCGAAGCGCTCCTCGACGGCCGCGGCGAGGCCCGGTTCGGACGCGATGAAGTCTGCCCAGTTCATACCGGCCGAGTGTGCTCCCCGATCCCGACACCTTCTGTCGCCTTTCTCATCTGCGCGCCATCTTTACGGAACAGCCCTGCCTTTCTGCGCTGACCGGCGGTAACTTCCGGCCGTACCGCCCTACCAGCGCTGGAGGACCTATGGCCGGGCCCACCCCGCCGCCGCCACTGCCCACCGACCAGCTGCAGTTCGCCATGCCGCCGATGCACGACTCGGTCGAGGACGAGCGCCGGCACCGCAAGGAACGGCTCGCCGGAGCCCTGCGGATCTTCGGACGGAACGGGTTCGAGGACGGCGTCTCCGGCCACATCACCGCCCGCGACCCGGAGTTCGGCGACTGCTTCTGGGTCAACCCCTTCGGCATGCCCTTCAAGCACGTCACCGTCAGCGACCTCGTCCTCGTCAACCAGGACGGACAGGTCGTCGAGGGCCGCTACCACGTCAACCAGGCCGCCTTCACGGTGCACGCCCAGGTCCACGCCGCCCGCCCGGACGTCGTCGCCGTCGCCCACTGCCACTCCGTGCACGGCCGCGCCCTCGCCGCCCTCGGCGAACTGATCGACCCCCTCACCCAGGAGAGCTGCGCCTTCTACGAGGACGCCGCCCTGTACGACGACTACACCGGAGTCACCGTGGACGCCGAGGAGGCCCGCGGCATCGCCTCCGCGCTCGGCTCCCGCAAGGCGCTCGTGCTCCGCAACCACGGGCTGCTCACCGTCGGCGACTCCGTGGACGCCGCCGCCTGGTGGTTCCTGTCCATGGACCGCTCCTGCCAGGTGCAGCTGCTGGCCCGCGCGGCAGGCCGCCCCGTCCTCATCGACCACAAACTCGCCGTCGCCACCCGCGAACAACTCGGCGGCGACCTCGTCGCCTGGATCAACTACCAGCCCCTGTGGCAGGAGGTGACCCGCAGCGAACCCGACCTGCTGAGCTGAGCCCCGGGCGGGGCGGCCGAGGGGGTGACGCCCGGGGAGCGGACGGACGTGTCAACAAACCGCTCGACGGTTCACCCGTCAGGATCATGTCGGCGGCCCCGGGACGGTCCTGGTAGGGCACAATTCGCTCTTGAGGCAGGGGAGTTGCACGGCGGCGGGACGGCTCACCGAGGGGGCCGGCGGCCGTGCCGCGAGGTCGCGGGGAAGGCGGGCGTCGGACGTGGCGGTGCAGGAGGCGAGAGAGGGCGCGGATGCCGAGGGCGTCCACGAGGGCGGCTGCGGCTGCGGGGACTGTCCGCACGGCGCCCGGGAGGGGCACCGGCGGGCTGTCGCCGCGTTCCTGCGGCGCCGCGACGAGTTCGCCGCCGGACAGGGCCTGCCCGCCGCCGTGGCCTATTCGCCCTCGGCCTCCCGCCAGTGGGTCTCCGAGGAACTGACCCAGCGCGCCGAGGCCGTCGCAGAACGGGGCCGCGCCGAGGGCGAGATGTGGCTCACCCGGCTGTGGCTGCGCACCCTGTGCACGGTGTGGGGCGCGGTCGTCGCCCTGCTGCTCGGCGAGGCGCTGACCGCGATCGGCACCGGCTGGACCGCGGCCCGTAGCGCCGCCCTGCTCGCCGCCCTCGTCGTGGCCGGTGCGCTGACCGCCGCCTGCTGGTTCCACCGGGCGCGCGGCGGCGCTCTCGCCCCGGTGATCGGCGAGGACCATCGCATGTCCACCTCCCGTTCCGTCGCCGTCTGCTGGGTCCTGTTCATCGGCTACGCCGTCCTGCTGCTCGCCGCCCGGCTGGCCGCCGCCTCCGACCACGCCGAGCGCGACGCGCTCATCTCGGGCCTCGACCTCGCCCGCGGCGCCGGCGTGGCGACCGTCCTCGCCGTGGTGTGCGGCATCGCGGTCCTGGTCCGCCGGGTGGTCGGCCTGCGCATCCTCGCCCAGCGGCTGCAGAAGGTGCCGGCCCACCGCCCGCGCGCCGCCGACCTGCTCACCGACGACTCCGGCCGGGGCGCCTTCACCGACATCCAGTACGTCGCCATCAGCGCCGTCGCCCTGGTCTTCGCCGCCGTCCGACTGGCCCGCCGCCCCGACCAGCTGCCCGACCTGCCCTGGGGGCTCGCCGTCGTCGTGCTGATCTCGGCCGCCACCTATCTGGCGGGCAAGTACGCGGAGGGCGGCCGGGCGGCCATCCTCTCCGTGGTCCGCGCCCGCGAACCCGGTGACCTGGACGGGCCGATCCGCACCGGCGACGACATCGAGATCCGCGGCACCGGCTTCGTCCCGCCCGGCGCGGGGACCGCCGAACGCCTCTCCCGCATGGTCGTCCGCATCGGCGCCGTCGATGTCCACGTCCCGCTGGTCCCGGTCACCGGCGGCTTCCGCAATCCCACGGACACCGTCCTGACCGTCCCCGTCCCGGCCGACGTCGAACCCGGTTCGGTGGAGGTCCAGGTGGTGACCGCGGCCGGCGTGCCGACCAACCGCTACACGGTCCAGATCACCGAGTGAGCGTCCCCCGCTCGCGATCCTCCTCTCATACGAACGCCTTAAATCCAGAAAAATCACCGGGAGGTGATTGAGCGTCTCCTCTTTGTCATACATATGGTCGTGAGGGCGGGAGGGGACGGCAGGGACGGCGGGCGAGAGGCGGCAGGCAGGATGACCGGTATTCGGATGGAGACGCGCACCACCCGGCTGAACGGCCGGAGCGGCTGGCGGGACACCGCCGCCCACTACGCCCTGCTGCCCCTGCGCGTCTTCCTCGGCGTCACCTTCCTCTACGCCGCCCTCGACAAGCTCACCGACAGCGGCTTCATGAAGGCCACCGGCGCCGGTTCGATCGGCGAAACCATGCGCGCGGCCCGTGGCACCGCCGCCCTCCCCGCCCTGATCGACCTCGCCCTGAAGAGCCCGGTCGGCTTCGGCTACGCCATCGCCCTCGGTGAACTGGCCGTCGGCATCGCCACCCTTCTCGGCCTTCTCGGCCGCCTGGCCGCCCTGGGCGGCGCGCTGATCTCCCTCAGCCTGTGGCTGACCATGAGCTGGGCGACGACCCCCTACTACTACGGCAACGACCTCGCCTACCTGATGGCCTGGCTCCCCCTGATTCTCGCCGGGGCCCCCTACCTCTCCCTGGACGCCGCCTGGCGCGCCCGCGGCCGGCAGCGGTCCCTCGGCTACATCTAGCCGGTCCTTGGGACCCTGCCTCCAGGGCGTCTTCGGTACATCTCCGAAGCGCGTCCGGAGCCGGCCACCGGGACTCTGACGGCCCGTCGGGACCCTGGAGGCTCGTGGGACACCCGACGGCTCGCGGCGTTCAGCGGTCCGCCGTGGATCAGCGGTTCGCCGTGGATCAGCGGTCCGCCGTGGTTCGGCGGTTCGCCAGGGTTCAACGGTTCGCCGGGGCGCGGCTGCTCATCGGCGCTCCGTCGGTCGTCCGCGATCCCGGCGCCGTCGGCCACCAGCGGCGCCGGAGGCTGTCGGTCGCCTAGTCCCTCTCGGTCCCGCCCCGCCCGCGTATCGCCCGGTCGAGGGCCGCCGTGGCCCCGGCCAGGCACATGCCGCCCACCACCAGCGGGACGACCGCGAACCACGGCGTCTCCCACAGGCCGCTCGCGTCCCCGGCGAACACCACACCGGTGGCGGCGAGGAACAGCCCGGCGACCAGCTTCCCGGGCCGGAACTCATGACGCAGCACGATCCACCTCCACCTCGCCCGCCCCGACCTCAAGCGTGAGGTCCAGGGTGCCGCCCTCCTTGCCGCCTTCGGCCGGCGCCAGCGTCACATCCCTGTGCTGCCCCGGCAGCACGTCCACGTCCTTTCCGTTCTCTCCCGGCAACCTGATGTCACCCACCCCCACGTCGATGCTCATCCGCACGATCACGTCGGCCGGCACGATCACCTTCAACTGGCCCGCGCCGATGTGCGCGGCCGTGGCGACGGTCCGCCCCCTGGCCGGGTGTACCCGGGTCAGGTCGAGGGTGCCCCGGCCCGTCCCCCACTCGTACGCCGGCCGGACCTGCGCCGCCGTGCCCGGTATCCAGGACGTCTCCCGCCAGTGTGTGGTGATGTCCCGGGGCATCGCCGCCGTTCCGCCGAGCAGCGCCGCCGTGACGATCGCCAGGAATACCGTGCCGGTACCGGTGCGGCCCAGGAAGGAGCTGACCGCGATGCCCAGGCCGAAGACGGCCAGCGCGCAGGCGAGTCCGGTCTGCAGGCTGGCGCCCAGCGCGTGGTCGTGCCACGTCAGCCCGGTGCCCAGGCCGCCCGCCAGCAGCGCCAGCAGGAACACCGGGCCGCCTATCCAGCGCGGTCCGCGCGGCCTCGGGGGCGCGGGGCGCGGCTGCCGCCGGGCGGCACCGGGGTGGGTCCAGGGGGTGGCGAGGCGGACGTCGACGACCGAGAGCAGGTCCTTCTCCCGGATGCGCGCGTCACCGGGGCCCCACAGATAGCCGGTGCCGCCGACATGGGTGCCGTCCTTGACGATCGGGTCCCGCCACCAGGAGGGGTAGACGTCGACGACCGGAGGCGCCTGCGCCTCGGGCGGGGCGTCGGCGGCGGCCTGCGCGGCGAGCGGGTCGGGATCGGGGGCGCCACGGCGCCGCGACCAGTACCCGGCGCCGGCGAGCAGCAGCGAGAGCACCGCGGCGAAGGCCAGCGTCCCGCCGTTTCTCAGCATGGTCAGGAAGACCCCGCAGCCGACCAGGGCGAACAGCACGGCGGCCAGCGCCTGGCCGTCGACCCTGCCGGTCAGCAGCTTGCGCAGCTCGTTCTCCTCCTCGTCCTCGTACGGCACCAGCAGCCACACGAAGCCGTAGAAGATGAGGCCGATGCCACCGGTCGCGGACAGGACGGCCAGGGTGATGCGGAATATCACCGGGTCCATGTCGGCCTGCCGACCGAGCCCCGCGCACACGCCCGCGATCATCTTGTACCGGCGCTCGCGCCGGTACCGGTCGGGGACGGCCTCGGCGGGACCCGGCTGCTGCGCGGGCTCCTGAGGCTGTCCCTCTTCCTGTCCCTGTCCCTGCCGCCCCTGCCCCTGCGCGTCCGTGTGGGTACGGGGGCCCGCGCCCACACGCTCCGTCTTATTCGTCTTGTCCGTCTTCTCTGCCTTCTCTGCCTTCTCCGTGCTTTCCGTGCGAGGTGCGGAGCCGCTGTCGGCCGCGCCCGTTCCTCCCGTCGCGGCGGACGCGGCATCCGTCGGCCCGGTGCCCGGGGCCGGGCGCGGGCCGGGGCCGGGTCCCGGACCCGTCGCGGCGTGCTCGTGATCCGTCATGGGTCCATGGTGACGGCCGGGGCCGTGCGGCGGCAGTCGGGACAACCCTGGGCGAACCCTGAAATCGGCCCTGAGACGGGCCGGGGACGCGTTCGAGCGGCGCGCACCGGCCGGAACCGGGTGGTGAGCGAGATCCCCGATCCGGCATCGGGGAAGATCAGGGGCGTCTCGGGGACCGACCCTGATGCCCCGCCCCGGCCGGCCGTGTGACCATCGATGCCATGCCGGAAGCCGCAAGCCTGCCACTCGACGACCCGCGGCCGCCGCGCAAGCTCTACCGCAGCGGCGACGGACGCTGGCTCGGCGGAGTGGCGCGGGGCCTCGCCGGGCATCTCGGGCTGCCCGTCATCTGGGTCCGGCTCGCCTTCGTCGGCCTGTTCATGGCCAACGGACTGGGCGCGCTGCTGTACGCGGCGTTCTGGTTCTTCGTCCCGCTCGGCGTCGGCGGCGTCGGGGGACACAAGCCGTCCCCGGCCGCCGCCGAGACGGCGCCCGGTGGCCGCAGAAGATTCGTGGCCCGCAAGCCGGACCGCGGTCAGATGGTCGCGCTGCTCCTCATGGTCATCGTGTCCATGGTCTTCGTGGGCAGCGTCAACCTGACCGGCGCGGCCAAGGCCTATCTGGTACCGACCGTGCTCGTCGCGGCCGGTGTCGCCCTCGTCTGGCGCCAGGCGGACAACGCCCGCCGGGCCCGCTGGGTCGAGGTCGGCGGGCGCCGCCGCACCCTGAACCTGGTGCGCGCGGCCGCCGGCGTCCTGCTGGTCACCGCCGGCGTCTCGGCGATCTTCGTCCTCCAGGGTTCGGCCGCCCACCTCGGCGCCGTACTCCAGGCCGCGCTCGCCGTTCTCGTCGGGATCACCCTGCTCGCCGGTCCCTACCTGGTCCGGATGACCCAGGACCTGTCCGAGGAGCGGTTGATGCGCATCCGCGCCCAGGAGCGCGCCGAGGTCGCCGCGCATGTCCACGACTCCGTGCTGCACACCCTGACCCTGATCCAGCGCAACGCCGACAACGCGGGCGAGGTCCGCCGCCTCGCCCGCGCCCAGGAGCGCGACCTGCGCACCTGGCTGTACAAACCCGAGGGCACCGGCAAGGACGAGGCCGACGAACCGGACACGGTCGCCGAGGCGGTGCGGCGCAACGCGGCCGAGGTCGAGGACAAGCACGGGGTGCCGATCGAGGTGGTCGTCGTCGGAGACTGCCCGTTGGACGAGCGGACCGCCGCGCAGATGCAGGCCGCGCGCGAAGCGATGGTGAACGCCGCCAAGTACGGTGGCGAGGGCGGCGCCGTGCAGGTCTATGCCGAGGTCGAGGGCAGGACGGTGTTCGTGTCCGTGCGCGACCGCGGTCCGGGCTTCGATCCCGACTCGATACCCGCCGACCGCATGGGCGTCAGAGAATCGATCATCGGGCGCATGGAGCGCAACGGAGGCACGGCCCGGCTGCGGGCGGTTCCGGGCGGTGGCACGGAGGTCGAGCTGGAGATGGAGAGGGCGGAGAAGACGGCATGAGCGACGCGACCGAGGCGAACGGCACGACGGAGACGGCGGAGGCCACCGGGATCGGCGGGCCCGCGGACGGCGGCGTGAGCGGGCGGCACGTGCGGGTGGTGCTGGTGGACGACCACCGGATGTTCCGCACCGGCGTCCAGGCGGAGATCGGCCGGACCGCCGAGACCGGTGTCGAGGTGGTGGGCGAGGCCGCGGACGTCGACCAGGCGGTCACCGTCATCACCGCGACCCGGCCCGAGGTGGTTCTCCTCGACGTCCATCTGCCGGGCGGCGGTGGGGTCGAGGTGCTGCGCCGGTGCGCGGCGCTGATGGCGGACGCCGAGCAGCCGGTTCGCTTCCTCGCACTGTCCGTGTCGGACGCGGCGGAGGATGTGATCGGGGTGATCCGCGGCGGCGCCCGCGGCTATGTCACCAAGACCATCACCGGCACGGATCTGGTGGACTCGATCTTCCGGGTCCAGGAGGGGGACGCGGTCTTCTCCCCGCGGCTGGCCGGGTTCGTCCTGGACGCCTTCGCCTCCACCGACGCCCCTCCCGTGGACGAGGACCTGGACCGTCTCACCCAGCGCGAACGGGAGGTGCTGCGCCTGATCGCCCGTGGGTACGCCTACAAGGAGATCGCCAAGCAGCTGTTCATCTCGGTGAAGACGGTCGAGTCCCATGTCTCGGCGGTCCTGCGCAAGCTCCAGCTGTCCAACCGCCACGAGCTGACCCGCTGGGCGACCGCGCGCCGCCTGGTGTGACTCCTGAGGAACGGACCCTGGGGGACGGCCGGCTCAGGGACGGCGGCCCTTACGGGGCGTTCGGCTCGGGACCGGCGGTCCTTGCGGGACGGTCGGCCCGGGGACGCCCATCGGGCCCGCCCTCCGCAACCGCGCTCACACCACCCGCGTCGCCCCCGCGAACGGCATCTGATCGATCGGGGCCACGCGGACCGGGGCCGAGGGGTTCGGGGCGTGGATCATGCGGCCGTCGCCGATGTAGAGGCCGACGTGGCTGACGCCGGAGTAGAAGAACACCAGGTCGCCGGGGCGTAGTTCGGAGCGGGACACGCGGTGGCCCGCGTCGATCTGGGCGTAGGTGGTGCGGGGGAGGGAGACCCCGGCGGAGCGGTAGGCGGCCTGGACCAGGCCCGAGCAGTCGAAGGCGTGGGGGCCGGTCGCGCCCCACACATAGGGGCTGCCGAGTTTGGCGAAGGCATAGGCGACGGCCGCCGCGGCGCGGGAGTCGGGGGCCGCGACGGCGCCGGCCTCCAGTGCCGGCCGGGTGTCGTCGGCCGCCCGGCTCGCGCGCCCCGCAGCGGTGTCGTCGGTGCCGGTCATGCCGGTCACCTGGCCGCGCTGCGACGGGGTCGGCTCGGCCAGGAGCCGCCGAGCCTCCGCCAGTTTGCCGCTGACGGTCTTCTTCTGCCGTCGCAGCTCGGCCTGGTGGGACCGCAGCGACTTCAGTTCCACGCGGGCGGCGCCGCGCAACCGCTCGATGTCCTGGAGCTGTCGGCGCACCTGGGACACGGCTGCGGACTGCCGGTCACCGACGCGTTCGGCGAGCGCGGCGGCGTCCAGGTAGCGGTCCGGGGCGCTGGACAGGGCGAGTTGCCAGGCGGGAGCGATGTCACCGGAGCGGTACTGGGCGGCGGCGATGGAACCGAGCGCGTTCCGGGCGGAGTTGAGCTTCTGCGTCTTGCGGGCGGCCTCGTCGCGCAGCGAGTTCAGCCGGCGTTCGCCCGCGTCCGCCTTCTCCTTCGCGCCGTCGTACTTCTGCGTGGCGGTCTCCGCCTCCCGGTACAAGGTGTCCACCCTGGTCCTCACTTGGATCGGTGTCGGCCGGGGCTCGGCCTGTCCCGTGCCGTCGAAGCCCGTCGCGGTGGCCGCCCCCGCCAGGGCGACGATGGCGGCCGTCCGGGCCGTATGACTCCTGAACGGGTGCTGCCGTGGCCTGCGGTGCGCTGCCACCTGTACCGTCACGTCCTTTCGTGCGACCGATGTAACCGATACGACCGATGCGGACCCGGCGGTGGGGGGCCGGGTGCCTGAGGGAGGACGCTAGGCCGGACGGTGACGAGTCGGTAACGCACTGTGCGGAACTGTCTTCGGTGGGCCGATATGTGACCGCGTGCGACCGCGGCGAGAGGGTCGAGGCAACGTCTTCACGCAGCGTGTTGATCGAAGTGCGGAAAGTGAGGCGGAAGGGAGTGGTGGGCTGCTATGGGGCGTGTCGCGGGATGCGTGCGGGGCCGGGGGCGGTGACGGGCGGCTGCGGGGCGCTGGTTAGGCTCCGGCCCCATGGACGTACTCATCCATCTCTTCGTCGGCCTGCACATCATCGGCATCGCCGCGCTGCTCGGCGGTTTCCTCACCCAGATGAAGGCGATGGGCCAGGGCGCGGCCCGGTTCGTCCCCGGGATGCTGCACGGCGCGCTGACCATGCTGGTCACCGGCGTGGCCCTGGTCGGTCTCAACCAGGCCCAGGGTGCCCAGATCGACACCGTCAAGATCGGCATCAAGCTGGCGCTGCTGATCGTCATCCTCGGCCTGGTCTACGTCAAGCGTGACGAGGAGCGGGTCGACAAGGCACAGTTCGGGCTGGTCGGCGCGCTGACCGCGACGAACATCTTCATCGCGGTGCTCTGGACCTGACGGCCGTCGCGGCGCCGCGGACCTGACCGGCGGTGCCGTGCTACGGACCCGACGGTCAGTGTGGTGCGGCCGTTCCCGCGCGGGTCGCGCGCACCGCGTCGGCGACCATGGCGGCTGCCACCCAGAGCCACGCCGCCACCGCCATCCACACCAGGACCCGCCCCGGCCCCCTGAGCCATGGGACGTCCATGGCGGACGCGACGGACAGCGTGGCCGCGGCCGTCATCCCCATGGGGAAGACCGTCGCCCACCGGCGTTGGTCGTAACCGGGACGCGGTCGGACGGCCTCGGCCACCAGCAGGGCCAGATACACCGCCAGGCTCACGGCGAGCAGCACGGCCGTCGTGATGCGCAGGGTGGCGCGGTCGTCGTCGTTCCACAGGTACAGGCCGCCGTTTCCGGCGGCGAGCAGGCCCGCCCCGGCCAGCGTCGAGAGCGCGAGCGCTCCGCCGGCGACCCAATGGTCGCCGGCCCCTTCCAGCACCTGCCGCACGTCGAAGCGGGGCAGGGCGAAGGCGTAGATCACCAGCCCCAGCCAGAACAGCACCAGCGCGGCGCGCGCGAGCCAGGCCGTGCGTTCCGCCGCCGCGAGCGCCGCCGCCGGTACGGACAGCCCCTCGGTGGCCACGCAGGACAGGAACACCGAGCCGGGCATGCGCCGGTGCCAGTGCCGTACGACGACGGGCAGCAGCACCGCCCAGAGCAGCGCCGCGAGCGCCAGCAGCGCCGCGGCCGTGGCCTGACGGCCCGACGCGGACAGCCGGGAGCCGAGTACGGCGGTCGCGGCGACGGCCGTGAGCGCCGCGGGGCTGCGGGCCTCGGCCGCCCAGCGGTCCCGGTCGACGACCAGCCGCCGCACGAAACCGGCGCCCAGCGCGACCCAGAAGACCCCGGCCAGCACCAGCGCCACCCGGGACACCGTCTCGGCCCCGATCAGCAGCAGGGCCGTCGACACGATTCCGGTCGCCATCACGGCGGCCCCGGCGGCCGGCGACCGGGCCGCCCACCACGCGCGCAGACCGGACATGTGCCCGATGCTAGGCAGGGCCTCCGGCCGGACGGCCGGGGCACGCGCACGGGGGCCCGAAAACACCCGGACGGTACGCACCGGGGGCTCCTGGAGCCCGTACACAGGAACCCCCGGACGTACAAACGTCCGGAAGCAGAGCCCTCTGGGGGCCCGCCCGGCCCTGGAAGCACGCCCGACCCCCGGAGGCCCGTCCTCTGGAGTGCGAGCCCAGCCGCCCCACAGCCCCGACGTACGGCTCCCCGAGCCGTCCCTGACGGCGCGCCCGCCCCTACGGCGCTCCGAGTCACCCCACGGCGCTCCGAGGCGCCCTTACGGCGCTCCGAGTCACCCCTACGTGCCGCCCCGTCCGGGAATCCGCCGGCCGCCCCCGGCTTTACCCCCGGGTTTCGGGGAGCGGGACCGGTTGTCGGTGGGGCGCCCTAGACTCGGAAGGCGATGAGCAGCCTCTTTGACGACAGCTTCCTGGCGGATCTCCAGGCCCCGCGTGGGCACGAGGAGGAGCACCCGCCACCGCCCGAGGACGATCACGCTCCGGAGCCGATTCCGGAGGATCTGTTCGGCGGGAAGTTCGACGTGCCGCCGGACCGGGACACCCACTACCGCGACGGCGCCCCGCGGCCCCCGCTCGACGCGGCGGCCCTGCTGGAGGGGCTGAACGACAACCAGCGCGCCGCGGTCGTGCACGCGGGCTCCCCGCTGCTCATCGTGGCCGGCGCCGGCTCCGGCAAGACCCGGGTGCTCACCCACCGCATCGCCCACCTGCTGGCCGAGCGCCAGGTGCACCCGGGCCAGATCCTCGCGATCACCTTCACCAACAAGGCCGCGGGCGAGATGAAGGAGCGCGTCGAGCAGCTCGTCGGCCCGCGCGCGAACGCGATGTGGGTGATGACCTTCCACAGCGCGTGCGTGCGCATCCTGCGCCGCGAGAGCAAGAAGCTCGGCTTCACCTCGTCGTTCTCGATCTACGACGCCGCCGACAGCAAGCGCCTGATGGCCCTGGTCTGCCGTGACCTGGACCTCGACCCCAAGCGCTTCCCGCCCAAGTCCTTCAGCGCCAAGATCAGCAATCTGAAGAACGAGCTGATCGACGAGGAGGACTTCGCCGCCCAGGCCGCCGACGGCTTCGAGAAGACCCTCGCCCAGGCCTACGCGCTCTACCAGTCGCGGCTGCGCGAGGCCAACGCGCTCGACTTCGACGACCTGATCATGACGACGGTCAACCTGCTGCGCGCCTTCCCGGACGTCGCCGAGCACTACCGACGCCGCTTCCGGCACGTCCTGGTGGACGAGTACCAGGACACCAACCACGCCCAGTACGCCCTGGTCCGCGAACTGGTCGGCACCGGCGAGCACGACGAGGACGTCCCGCCAGGGGAGTACGACATCCCGCCCGCCGAACTGTGCGTCGTCGGTGACGCGGACCAGTCGATCTACGCCTTCCGCGGCGCGACGATCCGCAACATCCTCCAGTTCGAGGAGGACTACCCGAACGCGACGACGATCCTGCTGGAGCAGAACTACCGCTCCACGCAGACCATCCTGTCCGCTGCCAACGCGGTCATCGAGCGCAATGAGTCCCGCCGCCCGAAGAACCTGTGGACCAACGCCGGCCAGGGCGCCCGGATCACCGGCTACGTCGCCGACACCGAGCACGACGAGGCCCAGTTCGTCGCCGACGAGATAGACCGCCTCACGGACGCGGGCGAGGCGCGCGCCGGTGACGTCGCCGTCTTCTACCGGACCAACGCGCAGTCCCGTGTCTTCGAAGAGGTCTTCATCCGCGTCGGCCTGCCCTACAAGGTCGTCGGCGGCGTCCGCTTCTACGAGCGCAAGGAGGTCCGGGACGTCCTCGCCTACCTGCGTGTGCTCGCCAACCCCGAGGACTCGGTGCCGCTGCGCCGCATCCTCAATGTACCCAAGCGGGGTATCGGCGAGCGTGCCGAGGCGATGATCGACGCCCTCGCGCAGCGCGAGAGGATCAGCTTCCCGCAGGCGCTCAAGCGGGTGGACGAGGCGTACGGCATGGCCGCGCGCTCCACCAACGCGGTCAAGCGGTTCAACACGCTGATGGAGGACCTGCGCACCATCGTGGAGTCCGGCGCCGGACCGGCCACCGTCCTGGAGGCCATACTCGAACGCACCGGATACCTCGCCGAGTTGCAGAACTCCACCGACCCGCAGGACGAGACCCGCATCGAGAACCTCCAGGAACTCGCCGCCGTCGCGCTGGAGTTCGAGCAGGAGCGTGGCGAGGGCGAAGCGGCACCGGGAGCCCCCGCGCCGGGCGGCACGCTGGCCGACTTCCTTGAGCAGGTCGCCCTGGTCGCCGACTCGGACCAGATCCCGGACGAGGAGGACGGCGACGGCGTCATCACCCTGATGACCCTGCACACCGCCAAGGGCCTGGAGTTCCCGGTCGTCTTCCTGACCGGCATGGAGGACGGCGTCTTCCCGCACATGCGCGCCCTCGGTCAGGTCAAGGAGCTGGAGGAGGAGCGACGCCTGGCGTACGTCGGCATCACCCGCGCGCGGGAGCGGCTGTACCTCACGCGCTCCGCGATGCGCAGCGCCTGGGGGCAGCCGTCGTACAACCCGCCCTCCCGTTTCCTGGAGGAGATCCCGGCCACGCATGTGGACTGGAAGCGCACGGGTGCCACGGCGCCGATGTCCTCCGGGCCCGCGTCCGGGATCGCGGCCTCGCTGTCCTCGTCCCGTTCGCGCTCCTCGGTCTCCGGCGCGTCCGGCTTCGCCACGCGGCGCACCGCGGGGGAGAAACCCGTGGTCGCGCTGTCCGTCGGGGACCGGGTCACGCATGACCAGTTCGGGCTCGGCACGGTCGTCGGGGTCAAGGGCACGGGCGCGAACGCGGAGGCGACGATCGACTTCGGCGACACCAAGCCGAAGCGGCTGCTGCTGCGGTACGCGCCGGTGGAGAAGCTGTAGACAGCTCCCGAGAAGGAACCGCAGGTCCGGAAAAGGGGCCCTCGCCGACCGGCGGGGCCCCTTTCGGGTGTTCGAGGACGTTACGTGGGGTCGAGCCCGTGACTCCGCAGCCACGGCAGCGGGTCGATCGCCGCCCCGCCCCCGGGCCGTACCTCGAAGTGCAGGTGGGGGCCGGTGGAGTTGCCGGAGTTGCCGGAGTAGGCGATCGGCTCGCCGGCCTTGACGGTCGTACCGGGGGCGACGCGGTAGCTGGAGAGGTGGCAGTACCAGGTCTCCGTGCCGTCCTTCGCGGTCAGGATCAGCATGTTGCCGTAGGCGCTGTTCCACTTGGTGGCGACGGTGCCGTCGGTCGCGGCCATCACCGTGGTGCCGTAGGCGACGGGGAAGTCGATGCCGGTGTGTACCGACATCCAGTTGACACCCGCCTGCCCGAAGTAGGCGCTGAGCCCCTTCTGGAGGACCGGCAGCACGAACTTGGGGCGCAGCCGCTCCTTCAGCGCGGCCTCCGCGGCCGCCTTCTTCTTCTCCTGCTCCTGCTGCTGCTTGAGGTCGATCCGTTCCTGGGTGCGGCTCGCCCGGTCGGCGAAGTCGTCGGCGCCCGCCGACAACCCCCTGAGCTGGGTGTCCAGCTTGCTGTTCGCGACCGAGGGCTGGACCGCGTGCGCATCCGAGGCGGCGGCGGTGGTCTCGGTGGGGCCGTCGTCGTGCAGGGCGCCGACGGAGGCCGCGGCGATCCCGGCGACCCCCACGACACAGACCGAGGGAACGGCGACCGTCAGCAGCGCGGAGCGCTTCGCGGGCGTACGACGTCGGGAACGCGCTCCGGCGCGCGAGCCCGCGCGACCCCCCTGGGGCGGCGCCGGGGCCGGCAGGGCCTCCTGCTGTTCCTCCAACAGGTGGGGCACGGCGGTGAGTTCGCCGGTCCCGTCCAGCTCGCCGAGTCCCTCGAAGGTCGCGGTCTCCTGCTGGTCGAAGGGCACGGCGTCCTGGCCGAACGCCATGGCGTCCTGGTCCAGCGGTACGGCGTCCTGCTCGTACGGCACCGCGTCGTGCTCGTACGGTCCGGCGTCCTGCTCGGTGCCTGCCGTCGCGGCCGGTGCGCCGGTGTTCCACTGCGTGGCGTCGTACGCGCCCGTGTCGAAGGCCTGGGTGCCCCACTCCCACTGCTGGGTGGCGTCGGCGCCGCCCGACCGGTCGGGGTGCAGCCAGGCACCCGCGTCCCACTGCCCGCTCACCTCGTTGCCGGTGGCCTGCGCGGGGACCGTCCAGGCGGTGGTGTCGTAGGCGCCGGTGTCGTACCCCGCCTGGTACTGGGGCGGGTAGACGTCGTAAGCGGGCGTCTGGGTGGTCTCGGAATGCCATGGGCCGGTGGCATATTCACCCGTGGCATGGGTGGTGCCGTAATGGGGGTCGAAGCCCGCGGCGGAACCGCTGGTGAAACCAGTGGCGTCATAGCCGCCGTACGTGGTGAAGTCGCCGTAGAGGGCTTCCTGGGTGCCGTACGACGCCGCGGGCGCCGCGGAGGCGTCGGAAGCCGGGGCCGGGGTGGTCAAGGTCCCCGACGGGTGACGGTCGTTCACCAACTTCTCTTTCGCCTCGACAACAGGGGCTGGCAGAGCAGTGCGGCGACTGTACCCGGCGGTATGCGGGCGCGACAATCTTCGGCCGGTTTCGCGTGGGCCGGAAACGGGCATTCGGCGCCGTTTCGGGGGACACCCGACCCGAGCTTGGCTTTCTGTTCGATGTGCGTTCGATGTCAGCCGGCTGTGCGACGGCTTCGTACGCCCCCGCACGGCGCGGCCGGCCTCACGCCACGGTCAGGCCCTTCGCGAGCTGCTCCCTGGCGTCGGCGGAGTCCAGCGCCTCGCGTATCCCGGCGGCGACGGCGGGGTGCACCGGCAGGGCGAGATGGCCGATGCCGGTCACCCGGATGTTGTGCGCGTCGAGGTCGGGGTGGTCCAGACAGGCCGTCTCCAGCGGGTCCATCAGCGGGTCGAGGTCGCTCCAGAAGCTGACGAACCGCGTACGGCAGCCCGGCGCGGAGCGGCCCAGTTCCTCGATCACCTGGGAGCCGGGGCGCATCTGGCGCACGATCGGATGGGCGTCGGCCAGGGGCGCGACGCGGGTGCCGGCGTGCGGGGTGCCGAGCGTGACCAGTGTGCGTACCCGCAGGTCACCGCCCAGACACTGTACGTAGTACCGTGCGATCAGGCCGCCGAGGCTGTGCCCCACGATGTCCACCCGGTCGCTGCCGGCACGTGCGCAGATCTCCTCCACATGCCGGCCGAACAGCTCGGCGGCGGTGCGGATGTCGCAGGTCAGGGGGGAGTAGTTGAGCGATTCCACGCGCTGCCCGCCGTGCTGGGCCAGACTGCGGCGCAGCAGCACGAACACCGAGCGGTTGTCGATGAAGCCGTGCAGCAGTACGACCGGGGGGCCGGGGCGCACCGGGAGCCGGGCGGTGCCGTCGTCCGCGGGCGCGGGCGCGGGGGCGCAGCGCTCCTGGAACAGGCCGGTCGGATACAGCAGGACGTGTCCCGCCAGGATCGCGGCGTCCAGGGCGGTCGCCTTCAGCAGCGTCGTCGACAGCCCGGCCAGCTTGCCGGGCCACAGGCGCCGGCAGTACGGGAAGAAGAGTGGCACTACTCCGGTGACCTTCATGGCCGACCTCCCGTCGGCACACCGGAGGACGGCTCCTCCCCCGTGTGCCTTCATGTCCCACTCAAGAGAATTCCCCGTCGCCGCGCTCCGTAAAACCGTCGGGCGCGGGATGCTGGAGACAACGCCCGTTCACCCCGTGACGGGTGGCGGAGCGTGCCGAGGATGCGGTACTTGTCGGAAGGCGGAGGCGAGCGTCTCCGCGGTCGTGCGATGGAGGCAGTGATGGGTGAGGCAGCCGGTCCGATCCGCGTGGTGGTCGCCAAGCCGGGCCTCGACGGCCACGACCGCGGAGCCAAGGTCATCGCACGCGCCCTGCGCGACGCCGGGATGGAGGTCATTTACACCGGCCTCCACCAGACGCCCGAGCAGATCGTGGACACCGCGCTCCAGGAGGACGCCGACGCGATCGGCCTGTCCATCCTCTCCGGCGCGCACAACACCCTGTTCGCCGCGGTCATCGACCTGCTCAGGGAGCGCGATGCGCAGGACATCCTCGTCTTCGGCGGCGGCATCATCCCGGAGGAGGACATCCCGCCGCTGAAGGAGAAGGGCGTCGCGGAGATCTTCACCCCGGGGGCGACGACCGCGTCGATCGTGGAGTGGGTCAGGGAGAACGTGCGCCAGCCGGCCGCGTCCGGGGGCTGAGCCGAGGGCGCGGCGCGCCGGGGGCCGTCATGGGGCCGGGTGAGCCGGCCGGTCCTGCCCGCCCCGCCGGGCCCCGGTGGGGTCCGGTGGCCGGTTCTCCCCCGGGTCGGCCGGTCTCAGTTCGTCGGCCATCGCCGCCCGCAGCCGCAGCGTGGTGACGAGCCGCTGGAAGGCCTCCGCCCAGTAGCCCCCCGCACCCGGTGCCGCGTCCTCCCGCTCGTCGGGTATCGCCAGCAGGCCCTCCAGCCGGGCGGCCTCGGCCGGGTCCAGGCAGCGTTCCGCGAGGCCCATCACCCCGCTGAAGCTCCAGGGGTAACTCCCGGCGTCCCGCGCGATGTTGAGAGCGTCCACGACGGCCCGGCCCAGCGGCGCGGCCCAGGGCACCGCGCACACGCCGAGCAACTGGAACGCCTCCGACAGCCCGTGCGTCGCGATGAACCCGGCGACCCACTCGGCCCGTTCCTCCGCCTCCAGCGCGGCCAGCAGCTTGGCGCGCTCCGCCAGGGACACCGCCCCCGGACCACCCGCCTCCGGCGCCGACGGGGAGCCCAGCAGCGCCCGCGACCACACCGCGTCCCGCTGCCGCACCGCCGCCCGGCACCAGGCCGCGTGCAGCTCGCCCTGCCAGCCGTCCGCCACCGCCAGCGCCACGATCTCCCGCGCGCCCCGCCCGCCGAGCCGGTCCGGCCACGTGCCGAGGGGCGCGGCCTCCACCAACTGCCCCAGCCACCAGGACCGTTCACCCCGGCCGGCGGGCGGGGTGGCCACCACGCCGTCGCGCTCCATGCCGGGATCGCACTCGTGCGGCGCCTCCACCGCGATCACCGGCGCGTCTCCCGTACGGTCCAGCGCCACACACGCCGTGGCCCGTACGGCCATCCGCGCGGCCAGCGCCGAACCCGGCAGCGCGGACAGCAGTTCGGCCGCCGTGGCCCGGACATTGCGGCTGCGGTCGCCCAGCGCCTTCTCCAGGAACGGCTCGTCCGCCGCGGACAGGCCCGAGCGCAGCGAGTCCAGGAACATCAGCCGGTCCTCCGCCCGCTCCGTCGGCCAGGTCCCGGCCAGCAACTCCCGGGCGAGCGCGGGGGTACGGGCCCGCAGCGCGCCCAGCAGGGCCACCCGCTCGGCGAACAGCCCCTCCTCCCACAGCCGTCGTATCGCCTTCTCGTCCCCGGGGTCCGGCAGCGCCGCGCCGCCGCCGGGGGCCGAGCGCAGGGCGAACCGCCAGTCCGGGTTGAACCGGGCCAGCCACAGCGCCCGGGGCCCCGCGAACGCCAGCGCCGCCGGCCGCAGGTCCGTACGTCCCCGGGCCGCGTCCAGCAGCGCGGGGAGCGCCTGCGCCGGGGCCGCGTACCCGTGCGCGTTGGCCGCCGCGAGCCACTGCGGGAGCAGCTCCACCAGGTCCGGGGAACTGCCCCGCCGCCCGCCGCTCGCCCCGCCGGAACGGTCCGCCAGCAGCGCGGCCAGCCGGCCGGCCGCCGCCGCGGGCAGCGCCGGACGGGCATCCTCGGGCGCCCGCTCCGGCCGCCGCGCGGCCCGTGCGGCCCGCAGCCCCGCCCGTCGCCGTACGGTCGCCTCGGCCGCCGCGTCCAGCAGGGCGACGGGGGCGGGGCGACCGGGGGCGAGGCGCGCCGGAGGGCGCCGGTCGGTGCCGAGGAGGGCGGTGGTGACCAGGTCCTCCCAGGTCAGGGTGTCCGGGCGGGGCGCGCTGCCGTTCATCGCGCTGCCGTTCATCGCGGTGCCTTCCGTTCGGGTAGGTCGCGCAGGGCGCGTGGGACGGGAGCGGGGCCGGTCGGTCAGCACAGCGGCACCGCCTCCCCGTCGCCCTCCGGCCAGGCCGTGAGCGGGGTGAAGCCCTGGTGGCCGCACTCGCCGAAGACCGTGACCGGGGCGCCGCCGGACAGGGCGAGCAGGCGCCACAGGCCCGGCCGGGAGCGGGCGGCGCGGGTCAGGGGCAGGGCCGCGTCCTCGTCGGCGTCGGCCAGTTGCCACTGCTCGCCGTCCGGGACCGGGACCACCTGCTCCAGGGTCACCGGGACCGACTCCAGCCAGGGGTCCTCGCGCAGCGCCGTGCCGTACCGGGCAACCGCCTCGGCCGTGGTCGTGCCCGGCGGACGGAGACCGGCCGGGACCGGCGCGCCGAACCGTTCGCCCAGCGCGGCCCGGAGCTGACCGGCACCCGGGTACGCGGACAACTCGGCGTCCAGGGCGAGGCCCACCGGCAGGGACAGCTCCGGGGCCCGGCCGGCCGGCCCGTAGGACAGCAGCAGCCGGGTGCGGTGCGACGCGGTGCCGTACAGCCATATCCGGCGGGTCGTCAGTTTCGTGTCCGCCGTGTCGTACTGGGCGAGGACCAGCCAGTGGTCGCGCTCGGGCGGGCCCTCCGCCGGGGCGGGCAGGCCGAGCCGGGAACGGACCGTGGCGGCGAGGGGGTCCGGCAGCGCCTCGCGGCGCAGCCAGCCCTGGTCGAGCAGGTGCAGCAGCGCGCACTCCTCCAGCAGCCGCGCCGGCCAGCCCGCGCCGGACGCCGGTATCGCCCCCAAGTCCCTTACCCGGGCGGCCAGTCCGGGTGCCTGGGCGTCGACCATGCGGGCGGCCGTCTCCTCCCACAGCCCGTACCCCGCCTGTTCGGCCGCGGCGAGGCCGCCGCGCAGCAGGTCGGCCAGGCGCTGCTCCAGCTCGGTCGCGCCCGCGGTGACCCGCTCGGCCCGGCGCTCGGCGCGGCGCCGGGCCGCCTCCGGGTCGGCGGCCGGAGCGCTCCCGCCGCCCTCCGTCCGCTTGTCCTCCGCGTGGTCGCGCCGTCCCGTCAGCCACTGCTCGGCCCACTTCGGCGGCTCGGCGCGGACCGGCACCGAGCCGCCGTCGGCCGCCCACAGCAGAAGCAGCCCGAGCGCGTGCTTGCACGGGAACTTACGGCTCGGACAACTGCACTTGTACGCGGGCCCGGTGAGGTCGACCACCGTCTGGTACGGCCTGCTGCCACTGCCCTTGCACAACCCCCACACCGACTCCTTCCCGCTCCCCGACTCGGACCACGGACCGGCCGTGCCGAGCCTGCCGCCCGCTTTGCGTGACGCGGCGTCAGGCGCCAGTGCCAGCACCTGGTCCGCGGTCCAGCGCACCCCCTGCTCAGTCATGTCCCCGACGGTAGATCCCGCCACTGACAGTGCGCTCTGCGCAGGTGTTTTCGCTGGTCAGAGCGATTGTCAGTGGTGTGGTGCACCGTTGGTGGCAGATCCGAACCGGCCGAGCTGGAGGGGGCCTCAGCCATGTCAGCCAACCTCGCGTCCACGCGACCGAAGACCGCCGCGCCGCACCCGGGCGAGAACGCGGCAGCCCTGCGACCGCACGCCGAGCAGGCGTTCGCGGACGAACTCGCCGCGCTGGCCGCGCAGGACGACCGGCCCCGTCCGGCCCGCTGGAGACTGTCGCCGTGGGCGGTGGCCACGTACCTGCTCGGCGGCACCCTGCCGGACGGCACGGTGATCTCGCCGAAGTACGTGGGCCCGCGCCGGATCGTCGAGGTCGCCGTGACCACGCTCGCCACCGACCGCGCCCTGCTTCTGCTCGGCGTGCCCGGCACCGCCAAGACCTGGGTGTCGGAGCATCTGGCCGCCGCCGTCAGCGGCGACTCGACGCTGCTGGTCCAGGGCACCGCGGGCACCCCCGAGGAGGCCATCCGCTACGGCTGGGACTACGCGCGGCTGCTCGCCCACGGTCCCAGCCGCGACGCCCTCGTGCCCAGCCCGGTCATGCGCGCCATGGCCGAGGGCATGACCGCCCGGGTCGAGGAGCTGACCCGTATCCCGGCCGATGTGCAGGACACGCTGATCACCATCCTGTCCGAGAAGACCCTGCCCGTCCCGGAGCTGGGCGAGGAGGTCCAGGCGGTCCGCGGCTTCAACCTCATCGCGACCGCCAACGACCGCGACCGGGGCGTCAACGATCTCTCCAGCGCGCTGCGCCGCCGCTTCAACACCGTCGTGCTGCCGCTGCCCGAGAGCGCCGAGGCCGAGGTCGACATCGTCACCCGCCGCGTCGAACAGCTCGGCCGCTCCCTCGATCTGCCGGCCTCCCCCGACGGGATGGCGGAGATCCGCCGCGTCGTGACCGTCTTCCGCGAGCTGCGCGGCGGACTGACCGACGACGGCCGTACGAAGGTGAAGTCGCCCAGCGGCACCCTGTCCACGGCCGAGGCGATCTCCGTCGTCACCGGCGGCCTCGCGCTCGCCGCCCACTTCGGTGACGGCGTGCTGCGCCCGGCGGACGTCGCCGCCGGCATCCTCGGCGCCGTCGTCCGCGACCCGGCGGCCGACCGGGTCGTCTGGCAGGAGTACCTGGAGACGGTCGTGCGCGAGCGCGAGGGCTGGACGGACTTCTACCGTGCCTGCCGGGAGGTGAGCGCATGACCGGCACGGCCGGGAGCGGGACCCGCCGCTCCGGCCCGCTGCTGCTCGGCGTACGGCACCACGGGCCCGGTTCCGCCCGCGCGGTGCGGGCCGCGCTGGACGCCGCGCGGCCCTCGACCGTCCTGATCGAGGGACCGCCCGAGGCCGACGCGCTGGTCCCGCTGGCCGCCGACCCGGGCCTGCGGCCGCCGGTCGCCCTGCTCGCCCATGCCGTGGACGAGCCCGGCCGCTCGGCGTTCTGGCCGTTCGCCGGGTTCAGCCCGGAGTGGGTGGCCCTGCGCTGGGCGCTGGAACACGGCGTCCCGGCCCGCTTCATCGACCTGCCGGCCGCGCACACCCTCGCGTGGCAGACGGAGACCGGACTCACGCCCGGAGAGCCCGGAGAAGCCGGAGAAGCCGGAGAAGCCGGAGAAGCCGGAGAAGCCGGAGAAGGGGAGGAGGCTCCGGCCGCCGAGGGGGAGCAGGCCCGCGTCGACCCGCTCGGCGCCCTGGCCGAGGCCGCCGGGTACGACGATCCCGAGCGCTGGTGGGAGGACGTCGTGGAGCACCGGGGGCCCGGGGAGCGGGACCCCTTCGCCCCGTTCGAGGCGCTGGCGGAGGCCATGGGCGCCCTGCGCGAGCGGTACGGCGCGGGCGGGCGCCCCCGGGACCTGGTGCGCGAGGCGCAGATGCGCCTCCGACTGCGCGCAGCCCGTAAGGAGTTCGGCGACGCGGTGGCCTTGGTGTGCGGGGCCTGGCACGTGCCCGCGCTGCGCGAGAAGACCACCGTCGCCGCCGACCGGGCGCTGCTCAAGGGGCTGACCAAGGTCAAGGCCGACCTGACCTGGGTGCCCTGGACGCACCGCAGGCTGGCCCGGTCGAGCGGCTACGGCGCGGGCATCGACTCGCCCGGCTGGTACGGCCATCTCTTCCACGCCCCCGACCGGCCGGTGGAGCGCTGGCTGACCAGGGTGGCGGGGCTGCTGCGGGAGGAGGACCGGATCGTGTCCTCCGCGCACGTCATCGAGGCCGTGCGGCTCGCGGAGACCCTCGCCGCGATGCGCGGCCGTCCGCTGCCGGGGCTGGGGGAGACCACCGACGCGGTGCGCGCGGTGATGTGCGACGGCTCGGACGTGCCGCTGGCGCTGGTGCACGACCGGCTGGTGGTCGGGGACGTCCTGGGCGAGGTGCCGGAGTCGGCGCCCGCGGTGCCGTTGCAGCGTGACCTGGCGCGACAGCAGCGCGCGCTGCGGCTCAAGCCGGAGGCACTGGAGCGCGAGCTGGAGCTGGACCTGCGGGGGAACACGGACGCGGGCCGCAGCAGACTGCTGCACCGGCTGCGGCTGCTGGGGATCGGCTGGGGGGAGCAGGGCGCCTCGCGGGGGAGCACGGGCACGTTCCGGGAGACCTGGCGGCTGCGCTGGGAGCCGGAGCTGTCGGTGCGGGTCGCGGAGGCGGGGGTCTGGGGGACGACCGTGGCCGCGGCGGCACGGGCCAGGGCGGAGTCGGACGCGGCGAGCGCGGCGGCCCTCGCCGAGGTCACCGCGCTCGCCGAACGGTGCCTGCTCGCCGGTCTCCCGGACGCCCTGCCGGTGGTCATGCGGGCGCTCGCCGACCGCGCGGCCCTGGACACGGACGTCGGCCACCTCGCCCAGGCCCTGCCCGCCCTGGTCCGCACCCTGCGCTACGGCGACGTCCGCGGCACCGACACCCGCGCACTGGCCGGCGTCGCCGCCGGTCTCGCCGAGCGTGTCTTCGTCGGCCTGCCTCCGGCCTGCGCCGCGCTCGACACCGACGCGGCGGAGCGGATGCGGGGCCATGTGGACGCGGTGCACGCTGCGGTGGGACTGCTGGGGGAGGCGGTGGCCGACGCGGCGGCGGGCGCTTCTGATACCGGTGCTGCCGGCGGCGCGGGCGGCACCGGCGGCGTCGGCGGTCCGGACGATGGCGCGGGGACCGGCCGGGGCACGACGGCCGCGGCGGGCGCCGGTCCCGGTGGGGCAGGTGGTCCCGGTACCCCCGCGGATGCCGCTGGGACAGAGGAAGGCGGCGCGACCTCGGGCGCCCCTGCCGGCCGAGGTACGGCGGCTCCCCCGATGGCCGGCGCGGATCAAGGCACGGCGGCTTCTCCGGCCGTCGGCGCCGGTCGAGGTACCGCGGCCCCCTCGGCCCTCGGCGCCGATGAGGGCGCGGCCGGGGCCTCGGCCCCCGGCGTCGGCGCGAGCGGGAGCGCCGGCGGCCTCGGTGGGATGCGCCGGCGCTGGCGGGGCGTGCTCCGCGTGCTCGCCCTGCGGGACACCGTCGCAGGGGTGATCCGGGGGCGGGCGGTGCGGTTGCTGCTGGACGAGGGGGAGCTGGGGGCCGGGGAGGCGGCGCGGCTGATGGGGCTCGTGCTGTCGCCGGGGACGCCGCCCGGTGACGCGGCCGCCTGGATCGAGGGCTTCGTCGGCGGCGGGGGCGGCATGCTGCTGGTGCACGACGAGCGGCTGCTCGGCCTGGTCGACACCTGGCTGACCGGGGTGCCGGCGGAGGCGTTCACGGACGTACTGCCGCTGCTGCGGCGCACCTTCGCGGCGTACGACCCGGGGGTGCGCAGAACCCTCGGCGAACTGGTGCGGCGCGGACCGGGGGAGCGGACGGGCTCGGCGGTCCGGGGACTCACCGCACCCGGCTTCGCCGCCGAGCCGGACACCGAGCGCGCCGACGCCGTGCTCCCGGTGCTGCGGCTCCTCCTCGGCCCGGACGGACGACGGGCGCCGACGACCCACGACAAGAGCCTCACGGGGGTGGGCACATGACGACCCAGACACCGGCGGACCTCCACGACCCCGCCCACGAACGCCTGCGGCGCTGGCGGCTGGTGCTCGGCGGGGAGCAGGCCGACGGCACCGGATGCGCGCTGTCCGGACGGGACGCGGGGATGGACGGGACGCTGGCCGCGCTCTACGGCAAGCGGGACAGACCGCAGCCGGGGCGGGACCGCGCGGCGGGACTCGGTGCCTCGGCGCCCTCCGTGGCGCGCTGGCTCGGGGACATCCGCACCTATTTCCCGTCCTCCGTCGTCCAGGTCATGCAGCGCGACGCCATCGACCGGCTCGGGCTCGCCGCCCTGCTCCTGGAGCCGGAGATGCTGGAGGCGGTGGAGGCCGACGTGCACCTGGTCGGCACCCTGCTGTCGCTCAACAAGGCGATGCCGGAGACGACGAGGGAGACGGCGCGGGCGGTCGTGCGCAAGGTGGTGGAGGACCTGGAGAAGCGGCTCGCCACCCGCACCCGGGCCACCCTGACCGGCGCCCTGGACCGCAGCGCCCGCGTCAGCCGGCCGCGCCACCACGACATCGACTGGAACCGCACCATCGCGGCCAATCTCAAGCACTACCTGCCCGAGTACCGCACCGTCGTACCGGAGCGGCTGATCGGCTACGGGCGGGCCGCGCGGTCGGTGAGGAAGGAGGTGATCCTCTGCATCGACCAGTCCGGGTCGATGGCGGCGTCCGTGGTCTACGCGTCCGTCTTCGGCGCGGTCCTCGCCTCCATGCGGTCGATCAGCACCCGCCTCGTCGTCTTCGACACGGCGGTGGCCGACCTCACCGAGCAGCTCGACGACCCGGTGGACGTCCTCTTCGGCACCCAGCTCGGCGGCGGCACGGACATCAACCGGGCGCTGGCCTACTGCCAGGCGCACATCACCCGGCCCGCCGAGACCGTGGTGGTGCTGATCAGCGACCTGTACGAGGGCGGCATACGCGACGAGATGCTCAAGCGGGTGGCGGCCATGAAGGCGTCCGGGGCGCAGTTCGTGACGCTGCTCGCGCTGTCGGACGAGGGCGCGCCCGCCTACGACCGGGAGCACGCGGCCGCGCTCGCCGCGCTCGGCGCCCCGGCCTTCGCCTGTACGCCCGACCTGTTCCCCGAGGTGATGGCCGCGGCCCTGGAGAAGCGGCCGCTGCCGATACCCGAGACGGCCTGAGGCCGGGGAGAGTGTGACACCGAGGCGAGCGTATCGAGGGAGGAAGGAACGAACTGAGGGAAGAAGGGGAGAAACCGGGAACCCGCGCGGCGTACGGGGCGTCGGAGGGGGCATCGGACAGCCGGTACATCCGCTCGTCGCCCGGCCACCTCGCTCCGTGGGGCGGTCGCACCCGGTCGGCCGAACGCCGTCGGTTCGTCCGGGCGGAGCCTCGCGGATGGGGCGGTGGTCCCCATTGGGGTGGGGATCAACCGTTCCGGCCCCGGTGCCACCGGGGCCGCGCGGAGGCCTCACCGGGTCGGCCCCAGCCCGGTGAGGCCTCGTACTCGCCGGTAGGGCCGGGGTGGGCGGCACGGCGTGCCAGAGAACCCGGCATCATGTGACAGGTATCACCGCTCGCGTGTGACGCTCGATTTAGGGAGCCCCAGCAAGCGGCGATAACCTGCGAGACGGACATGCCGCGCGCTCGGACACCGTGTGCGCCCCCCTAGTGACAAGCGGACGTCACGTTGCCCTTCGCGGCACGCCCACGCATCCAACGAACCGCGAGATCACTGATAGGGACGGAAGCGCGTGGACCTGTTCGAGTACCAGGCGAGGGACCTCTTCGCCAAGCACGATGTACCGGTGCTGGCCGGTGAAGTCATCGACACGCCTGAGGCGGCGCGCGAGATCACCGAGCGTCTGGGCGGCAAGTCCGTCGTCAAGGCGCAGGTGAAGGTCGGTGGTCGTGGCAAGGCCGGTGGCGTCAAGCTGGCCGCCACCCCGGACGAGGCCGTCGCGCGCGCGACGGACATCCTCGGCATGGACATCAAGGGCCACACGGTCCACAAGGTGATGATCGCCGAGACCGCTCCGGAGATCGTCGAGGAGTACTACGTCTCCTTCCTCCTCGACCGTGCGAACCGCACCTTCCTCTCCATCGCGTCCGTCGAGGGCGGCATGGAGATCGAGGAGGTGGCGGCCACCCGCCCCGAGGCCGTCGCCAAGACGCCGATCGACGCGATCGACGGTGTGACCCCCGAGAAGGCCCGCGAGATCGTCGCGGCCGCCAAGTTCCCGGCCGAGGTCGCCGACAAGGTCGCCGACGTGCTGGTCAAGCTGTGGGACACCTTCATCAAGGAGGACGCCCTCCTGGTCGAGGTGAACCCGCTGGCCAAGGTCGCCTCCGGTGACGTCATCGCCCTCGACGGCAAGGTGTCCCTGGACGACAACGCCGAGTTCCGTCACCCGGACTTCGAGGCGCTGCACGACAAGGCCGCGGCCAACCCGCTGGAGGCCGCCGCCAAGGAGAAGAACCTCAACTACGTCAAGCTCGACGGTGAGGTCGGCATCATCGGCAACGGCGCGGGTCTCGTCATGAGCACCCTGGACGTCGTGGCGTACGCCGGTGAGAACCACGGTGGCGTCAAGCCCGCCAACTTCCTGGACATCGGTGGCGGCGCCTCCGCCCAGGTGATGGCGAACGGCCTGGAGATCATCCTCGGTGACCCGGACGTCAAGTCCGTCTTCGTGAACGTCTTCGGCGGCATCACCGCCTGTGACGAGGTCGCCAACGGCATCGTGCAGGCCCTGAAGCTTCTGGAGGACCGCGGCGAGAAGGTCGAGAAGCCGCTCGTCGTCCGCCTCGACGGCAACAACGCCGAGCTGGGCCGGAAGATCCTCACGGACGCCAACCACCCGCTGGTGCAGCGCGTCGACACCATGGACGGCGCGGCCGCGAAGGCCGCCGAGCTGGCCGCCGCCAAGTAAGCACGAGGACGAGGACACCGACACACCATGGCTATCTGGCTCAACAAGGACAGCAAGGTCATCGTCCAGGGCATGACCGGCGCCACCGGCATGAAGCACACCAAGCTCATGCTCGGTGACGGCACGAACGTCGTGGGCGGCGTGAACCCGCGCAAGGCGGGTCAGACCGTGGACTTCGACGGCACCGAGGTACCGGTCTTCGGCACCGTCAAGGAGGCCATCGAGAAGACCGGCGCCAACGTCTCCGTCATCTTCGTGCCGGAGAAGTTCACCAAGGACGCGGTCGTCGAGGCCATCGACGCCGAGATCCCGCTGGCCGTCGTGATCACCGAGGGCATCGCCGTGCACGACTCGGCGGCGTTCTGGGCGTACGCCGGCAAGAAGGGCAACAAGACCCGGATCATCGGCCCGAACTGCCCCGGCATCATCACCCCGGGTCAGTCGAACGTCGGCATCATCCCGGGCGACATCACCAAGCCGGGCCGCATCGGTCTGGTGTCGAAGTCCGGCACGCTGACGTACCAGATGATGTACGAGCTGCGGGACATCGGCTTCTCCACCGCCGTCGGCATCGGTGGCGACCCGATCATCGGCACGACGCACATCGACGCGCTCGCGGCGTTCCAGGAGGACCCCGAGACCGAGCTCATCGTGATGATCGGTGAGATCGGTGGTGACGCCGAGGAGCGTGCCGCCGCGTTCATCAAGGAGAACGTGACGAAGCCGGTCGTCGGTTACGTCGCGGGCTTCACCGCGCCGGAGGGCAAGACCATGGGTCACGCCGGCGCGATCGTCTCCGGCTCCTCCGGCACCGCACAGGCCAAGAAGGAGGCTCTGGAGGCCGCCGGCGTCAAGGTCGGCAAGACCCCGACCGAGACGGCGAAGCTCGCCCGCGAGATCCTGGGCGCGTGACCCTCTCGGCAGAGCCGAGCCTCTGACCCGTACGCCGGTAGGCCCGTCCCGTTCCCCGGGGCGGGCCTACCGGCGTTTCGTCCGGGCACCTCACCGGGGCGTCGGCTCGATTCTCTCCGGGCCCGAGCCCGAGGCCGCGTCCTGGCGGAGCTTCGTGCGCAGGGCCAGTTCGTCGCGGGACAAGGGGCCCATCGGGACCGTGTGGGGGACGCCCTGGACGGCCTGGGCGGGGGCGATCGGGGGTTCGTAGTGGGTCGGGGCCGTCCGCAGCGTGAGAGTCGTCGCGCCGATGATGGTCACCGTGAAGGCGATGGCCGCGCGGGTCCAGAAGACGTTGCGGCGCTCGCCGAGGGTGCGGACCGTCGGGGGACGGGAGGCGCGCAGGCGTTCGCGGGAGGCGAGTTCGGTCAGCCGGCGGTGCAGGAGCGCGGTGTCGGCCAGGGCGGGCACGTGCGCGGCGACCGCCTCCCGCGCGTGCGTCAGCCGGTTCGCCGCCGCCGGGGTGCTCGCCTCCGTCTCCGCCGCGGTCTCCGGAAGATCGAGCCCGACACCGTCGTACAGCACGAGCGTGCGCCGGTACGACGGCGGCAGCTTGAGCAGGGCGCTGAGCAGGTCCCGGTCGGCCGGGTCGGCGGGCGGCGGCTCCGGGTGCCGGTGGCACGGGCGGAACCGGTGCCAGGGGGAGAGCGCGCAGTCGTACGCCACCCCCCGTACCCACCCCGCCGGGTCCCGGTCCCTGGCCACCTCGGGCCAGCGCTGCCAGGCCAGCTGGAACGCGCGTTCCACCGCCTCGCGGGCCAGTTCGCGGCGCCCGCACAGCAGATAGGCCTGGCGTACGAGGGCCGGGGCGCAGAAGGCGTAGAGCGCGTCGAAGGCCTCGGCGGGCGTCGACGGCTCCGGGTGGGCGGCCGGTCCGCCGGGACCCGGCTGTCCGGACGGCCGATCGTCCGTCGACCGGGTGAGGAACTCGGCGTACGCGCGGCCCTCGGCGCCGGCCGGCTCCTTGCGGCCGGACTCCCACGCGCGCACCGTGGCGCGGGCCACGCCGAGGCGTCTGGCGAGCTGAGCCTGGGTCAGGGACCTGGACCGGCGCAGGTGTCGGCGTTCCTTCGGTGGTGGCAACGGGCTGGCGGGGATCTGCGTGGTCACCGTGCGCCCTTTCGTACGATAAGTGACATAAACACATATTGAGCGACACTACGGTGCTTCCCCTGTTACGCCGGGAAAGCGCGTGTCGTTGGGACCATGGCCGCGTGACCCAGATGACCGCGCGCCGACCGTCGCTCGCCCCCCTGTCCGCCCGACTGCGCGACCGTCCGCCCGGCCTGTCCGCGAGCCTGCTGGACGGCGTGGTCGCGGCCGGACTCGGGCTCGGCACGCTCGCCGTGCTGGTCCTGGGCCTGTGGATCAGCTCGCCCTACCCCGACAGCGGGCCGGACGGCGCGCTGCACGTCGCCGCCGCGCTGTGGCTGCTGGCGCACGGCGTCGAACTGGTCCGCACCGACACCCTCTCGGGCGCGCACCTCCCGGTGGGCGTCACCCCGCTGCTGCTGCTCGCACTGCCGGGGTGGCTGCTGTACCGGGCCGGGCGGTACGCCACGGACGCCCCCGCCGACCCCGACGGACCGCCGCCGGTGCCGGTGCGCACGGCGTGGCTGGGCGTGGTCCTCGGCTACCTCGCCGTCGGCACCGCCGCCGCGCTGTACTGCTCCGGCGGCGAACTCCGGCCCTCCTGGTTCTGGTTGACGGTCTCTCTGCCGCTGGTCGCGGCGGCCGGGGCGGGGGCCGGGGTGTGGTCGGCGCACGGGTGCCCGCCCGAGCCGCTGCTGGTCGTGCTGAGGGCGGTGCCGGGTCCGGTACGGCGGGTGGCGTTCGGCGTGGACGCGCGGGCGCGGGTGGACGCGGCCGTACGGGCATCCGGCGCGGCGACGGCGGTGCTGGTCGGGGGCGGGGTACTGCTCGTCGCCGCGTCGACGGTGTGGCACGGGGGCGCGGCGCGGGCGTCGTTCCTCCAGCTGACGGAGGGGTGGACGGGGCGGTTCGCGGTGCTGCTGCTCGGCCTGACGCTGGTCCCCAACGCCTCGGTGTGGGCCGCGTCCTACGCCCTCGGGCCCGGGTTCGTCCTCGGCGCCGGGCATCCGGTGCACCCGTTCGCCTCCGACCCGGCCCCGCTGCTCCCGCCGTTCCCGCTGCTCGCGGCGGTCCCGGACGCGGGCCCCGGCACCCGGCTGAACTGGGCGGCCGCGCTGGTGCCGGTGGCGGCGGGCGCGGTGGCCGGATGGTTCGTGGCCCGGTCGGCGGTACGACGCCCGGGGCGGGGGGAGCCGCCCCGGGCGCGCTGGTCGATGACCCGTACCACCGGCGTGACCCTGCTGACGGCCACGGTCTGCGCCCTCCTGCTGGCCCTCCTCGCCGTCCTCTCCGGCGGCCCCCTGGGCAACGCCGCCCTGGCCGACTTCGGCCCCCTGTGGTGGCAGACGGGCCCGGCGGCCGGCGTCTGGACCGCGCTGCTGGGCATGCCGACGGCCCTGGTCGTACGGGCGTGGCGGCTTCGCGGGGCGGAACCCCCGGCGCAGCAGCACGACTCGGGGAGGGCGAGGGACGCGGGGAGGCCGGGTCCGGGGAAGGCGAAGGACGCGGGGAAGCCGGGGCCGGGGAAGGCGAAGGACGCGGGGAAGGGCGAGGAGAAGGCCACGGACCAGGACGGGTCGAGCGACGAGGCCGGGGACCTGTTCGCCCCGTCCGAACCCGTCCCCGGCCCGACCGACCCCACCGACGAGGAGCCCTACGACATCCTCCCCGCCGAGGCCCCGCCCTGGCTGACCCTGCCCGAGGCCCCGCCCAAGCCCCTCGATCCCCCGACCGGGGGAACGCCCTGAAGCCGAGCCCCGGACTACTGGTTCGCCGTCCCCAGCACGCCCCTCAGCTGCTCCGGCAGCAGCGTCTGGCACGACTGCTTCGCCTCATGGGTGAGCGCGTCGTCGACGCACGTGAAGTAGTCGCGGTAGACGAACTGGACCGTGAAGGTCGAGGCGACCAGGACCAGGGCCAGGGACGCCGTGACCAGGCCGCCGACGGCCGCCGTGATCTGGGGGCGGCCGGGGGCCGGGGCCGGCTTGTCGGGGTCCGCGGCGCGCGGCGTGGCGCGCAGGGAGCTGATGCCCCAGTACAGGGCCAGCGCGCCCAGCAGCAGCGACACGTACGGCCAGCTGAAGAGCACGAAGAAGATGGCCCACATCCCGGACAGCAGCGCGTACCGCGCCCGGCGCTGGACCGGGTCCGTCGGGTCCCAGCGCATGCCCGCGCCGGGGCCGCCCCGACCGCCCTGCCCGCCGGGACCCTGCGGACCCGCGCCGGGACGCTCACCGAAGCCGCCGGTGGAACGTCCGGGCTGCCGGTCGCTCCACTGGCTGCCCCAGGAGCCACCCGCGTGACCGCCCCCCTGACCACCACCGGGACCGGCGGCGCCGCCCGGGTGCCGGGGCTGCCACGGCCGGTCCGGCGTGCCCTCCGGCGGCGGCGCGAACGGATTGTCCTGCTTGCCGTCACCGCCGCGGCCACCACGCCCGGACTCGCCGCCCTGCCCCTCGCCGGAGCCCTCCGCCCCGCCCCGCGGAGCGTCCGGCGGCGTCGAAGGCCGCTCGCGCAGCAGCATTCCGCCGCGCTCCCCTCCCTGGGCCGGGTCTGGCGGGAACGTGAGGAGTCGCAGGCTGCGGACGGGCATCAAAAGAGCGTCTTCCCCTAGATCAACACGGCTGTCGTCGTGAGCTTCCACCCCGTCAACGCGCCGCACGACGCCCGCGTTCCCGGGGCTGCTCTTCCCGATTCCCTGCGAACGCTACCTCCCGGCCACGCACCCGTCCCGTGGGGGCCGCCCGCAATGCCGGTATCGTTGCTGGCGGTCGGCCGCTTCGTAGACTTCCCCGTATCCCGGGACGCGAAGCATCCGTACGAATGTACAAACCGCCGACCGCAGAGATCGCTTTTCGAGAAAGGGCCCCACCGTGGCCGCCAACCCCGTGGCCAAGCGCCTCGTCGTGCTGGTCTCCGGATCCGGCACCAATCTGCAGGCGCTCCTGGACGAGATCGAGCGCACCGGAGCCGAGGAGTACGGCGCGCGGATCGTCGCCGTCGGGGCGGACCGCGACGGCATCGAGGGGCTCGCCCGCGCCGAGCGGGCCGGGCTGCCGACCTTCGTGTGCCGGGTCAAGGACCACACGAGCCGCGAGGAGTGGGACGCCGCCCTCGCCGCCGCCGTCGCGGCCCACGAGCCCGACCTCGTGATCTCCGCCGGGTTCATGAAGATCGTGGGCAAGGAGTTCCTCGCGCGCTTCGGCGGGCGGTTCGTCAACACCCACCCGGCCCTGCTGCCGAGTTTTCCCGGCGCCCACGGCGTCCGCGACGCGCTCGCGTACGGCGCCAAGGTCACCGGCTGCACCGTCCACTTCGTCGACGACGGCGTCGACACCGGGCCGATCATCGCGCAGGGCGTGGTGGAGATCCGGGACGAGGACGACGAGAGCGCGCTGCACGAGCGCATCAAGGAAGTCGAGCGAAGCCTGCTCGTCGAGGTCGTGGGCCGGCTCGCCCGCCACGGCTATCGCATTGAGGGACGAAAGGTAGTTATCCAGTGACCGCCGAGAGCAACAAGCGGCCCCTTCGCAGGGCGCTCGTCAGCGTCTACGACAAGACCGGCCTGGAAGAGCTGGCGCGCGGGCTGCACGAGGCCGGCGTCGAGCTGGTGTCGACCGGTTCCACCGCCTCCCGCATCGCCGCCGCCGGTGTGCCCGTCACCAAGGTCGAGGAGCTGACCGGCTTCCCCGAGTGCCTGGACGGCCGGGTCAAGACCCTGCACCCGAAGGTGCACGCGGGCATCCTCGCCGACCTGCGCCTGGACAGCCACCGCGAGCAGCTCGCCGAGCTGGGCGTGGCGCCGTTCGACCTCGTCGTGGTGAACCTGTACCCGTTCCGCGAGACCGTCGCCTCCGGCGCCTCGGCCGACGAGTGCGTGGAGCAGATCGACATCGGCGGTCCCTCGATGGTGCGCGCCGCCGCCAAGAACCACCCCTCGGTCGCCGTGGTCACCAGCCCCGAGCGGTACGCCGACGTGCTCGCGGCCGTCAAGGACGGCGGCTTCGACCTGGCCGCCCGCAAGCGGCTGGCCGCCGAGGCGTTCAAGCACACCGCCGCCTACGACGTGGCCGTCGCCTCCTGGTTCGCCGACGACTACGCCCCCGTGGACGACTCGGCCTTCCCGGACTTCTTCGGCGCCACCTACGCGCGCAAGAACACCCTGCGCTACGGCGAGAACCCGCACCAGGGCGCCGCGCTGTACGTCGACGGCACGGGTGGTCTGGCCGAGGCGGAGCAGCTGCACGGCAAGGAGATGTCGTACAACAACTACACGGACACGGACGCCGCGCGCCGTGCCGCGTACGACCACGCCGAGCCCTGCGTCGCGATCATCAAGCACGCCAACCCCTGCGGCATCGCGGTCGGCGCGGACGTCGCCGAGGCGCACCGCAAGGCGCACGCCTGTGACCCGGTGTCCGCGTACGGCGGTGTGATCGCCGTGAACCGCCCGGTCAGCAAGGAGATGGCCGAGCAGGTCGCGGAGATCTTCACCGAGGTCATCGTGGCCCCGGACTACGAGGAGGGGGCCCTGGAGGCCCTCACCAAGAAGAAGAACCTCCGCGTGCTGAAGGCAGCGGGCGCGCCGGCCAACCCGGTCGAGGCCAAGCAGGTCGACGGCGGTCTGCTGCTCCAGGTCACCGACCGGCTCCAGGCCGAGGGCGACGACCCGGCCAACTGGACGCTGGCCAGCGGCGAGGCGCTGTCCGCCGAGGAGCTGAAGGACCTCGCCTTCGCCTGGAAGGCGTGCCGCGCGGTGAAGTCCAACGCGATCCTGCTCGCCAAGGACGGCGCCTCGGTCGGCGTCGGCATGGGCCAGGTCAACCGCGTCGACTCCTGCAAGCTCGCGGTCGAGCGGGCCGGCGAGGAGCGCGCCCGGGGTTCCTACGCGGCCTCCGACGCCTTCTTCCCCTTCCCCGACGGCCCGGAGATCCTGATCGGCGCCGGTGTCCGGGCGATCGTCCAGCCGGGCGGCTCGATCCGTGACGAGCAGGTCGTGGAGGCCGCCAAGAAGGCGGGCGTGACCATGTACTTCACGGGCACGCGCCACTTCTTCCACTGAGCCGTACGCACCGGGACCGGCGGCCTCCGGCCCTCCTCCGAGGGAGCCGGAGGCCGCCGCGCTCTCCGTCCGGGCCGGGCGGGATTCGCTGTTCCCCCGTGTGAACGAGCGGTGTGATCGCCCCGCCGTGGCGGAGTGGTTCCACCGTCCCGGCCGGGCCCGGCTTCCGGCACCTCGGAAGTCTCAGGGTGTGTACTCGGCGAGGTAGCGGGCGACCCGGTCGCAGTAGCCGCGGTACGCCGCGGGGACCCCGCCCGCGGCGTTCACCTTCTTGTACGACGTCCGGTACCCCGCCGCGTCCAGCACCCGCTTGTCGCCGGGCAGCCCCGCCTTCACGTGGGCGTCGATGAAGCACAGATAGCGGCCCATGGCCGGGATGGACACGGCCGGGGTCAGCGGCGGCGTCGGGGTCGCCGAGGCGGGAACGCCGTCGTCCCGCGTCCACCAGCGCAGCACGGCCGGGGTCCAGCGGGCGATGCCGAACTCCTGGGTGCCCGGGTCGGCGAGGTCCGGGTCGAAACCGCTCTCGGCCTTCAGCATGGCCGCGATCAGCGCCGGGCTGACGTCCGGGCGGGGGCAGTCGTGCGCGGCGTCCACGATCAGCCGCCGGTAGCGCGCCGGAACGCCCCGGTCGGTGCGGAGTTCGGCGCTGCCGTAGGCGGCCAGGGCCTTGTCGTCGGCACCGTGCCAGTGGTCGAGGCCGTACCCGAGGAGGGCGACGGCGGCGGCCGCGACGGCCAGGATCGTCGCACGGCGGCGGCGGCCGGAGCGTGAGAAGCGGGGGAGACGGGGTGCGCGGCCCGTGCCCGCGGCGGCGGTGAGGCGGCGCAGCAGCGTCCCGGTGCCGATCCGGTCGGCGTGCGTACGGGCCAGGCAGTCCCGCACGATCTCCCGCCAGGCATCCGGGAGTTCGGCCGCCAGGCGCAGTTCCTCGGTGCCGCGCGCGTAGGCGACGGCAGCGTCCCGGCGGGCCGAGGGGGTGCCGCCGGGCAGTGGGAAGGAGCCGGTGAGCAGGAGGTGGGCGAGCACGCCGAAGGCCCAGACGTCGGCGGACGGGCGGATCCGGCGGCCGCGGTCGCCGATCTCCGACCACAGCAGCTCGGGCGGCGTGTAGTCGGGGGTGGAGAAGGCGGGGGTGTAGCCGTGGGTGCCCTCCAGCTCCGCCGCCATGTTGAAGTCCGCGAGCCGCGCCGAACCGTCCGCCATCAGCAGCACGTTGGCCGGCTTCAGATCACCGTGCACCCAGCCCGCCCGGTGCAACTGCGCGAGCCCCTCGCAGACCTGGGCCAGCAGCGCGGGCCCGGCGGCGGGCCGCGGCTCGGCGGCGAGCAGCGCGGACAGGGAACCCTCCGCGCGTTCCAGTACGAGGACGGTGGCGCCGTCGAGGGCGGGGCGCCCGGGGTCGTCGACGACGAGGGTCTCGTACATCCGGATCAGGCGCGGTTGCCGCAGCCGCCATAACAACTCCACCTCCCGTTCGACGAGTTCGCGCAGGTGGGCGAGCTGGCGGGGGGTGCCGGTGCCGGTGGGCAGGAACTTCAGGGCCGCGGTGCGGGGGAGTCGGCCGTCGGCTCCGGGGTGCGACGCCGCCTCGCCGTCGCCGGTGCGCCGTGCCGCGTACACGCTGCCGAAGGCGCCCGTCGCGAGCGGTTCGCGGACCTCCCAGCCGCCGACCCGGTAACCCCTGGGCACCGGTACGGCGTACGGCTCGCTCACCGGGCGGCCGGGCGCACGGAGCCGGACAGCACGACCAGGTCCTCCTCGCGCACCAGGTCGAAGCGGAGCGCCAGCGAGACCAGGGACTCCTTCTTGCCGTTCAGGCGCGGGCCCGGCTCCGCCGTGTCCGGGCCCGGTTTGAGGCGCAGCTTCACCGCGAGGTAGTCGATGTTCCACTGCACCGAGGTGCGCGAGGCGGCCGGCCAGGAGGGGCGCAGCCGGCCGACGACCTGGTCGACGGTGGGCAGCGGGGCGTGCGGATCGCCGCGCAGCCGGGGTTCGCACAGGGCGGCCAGCACGGCGAAGTAGCGCGTGGTGCGGTCGACGGAGAAGGCCGGGGCGGTGGTCTCGCCGTCCGCTCCGCAGCCGTCGCGCAGATAGTCGTGGCGCGGCGCCCACACCTCGATGGTGAGCAGGTCGCCGGCGGCGGGCAGCACGATCCGCGAGAACTCGAAGGGGACCGGCGCCTCCAGACGGCCCGGCCCGACCTTGATGTGCTCGCCCGCGCCCTCCGGGTTCTCCACGACGTACGTCTGGTGCGCGGACAGGTTGCTCAGTATCCAGAACGCGCCCTGGGCGCCGATTTCGCCGGCCCGGCGCGAGACGCCCTCGTGCGGGATCGGCAGGTCGTTCCCGGGCGCCCGGCCGAAGCGGAGGCGCTCGCCGGGGGCGAGGCGGATCTGGCTGCGCTGCTGCCGGTCCTCCGCAGTCGGCGGAGGTACGACGATGATGCTGTACAAGGTGCGTCTCCCCGTGCCTGGCGGCTTCTCCCGGAGTAGGGCGACGCACCGGGGCCGTGTCCCCCCTGGAAGGGTGAGACACGGCCCCGGATGTTGAACGGCGCGACGTGTTCCTTACCGCGCGAGCGGCTCAGTAGCGGGCGCGGTTGAACCAGGCCTTGCCGTCGGCGCCGCCGACGAAGCTGGCGATCAGGATGCCGAGCACGATGTGGAAGATGCCCACGACGACGAGGAACGGGTAGACGCCGAGCACCGCGGTCAGGATGCCGAAGACCAGCGTCGTGACCCGCAGGTTGTTGCCGCCGCTGGAGAACTTCGTGGCCAGTACGATCGCCCAGACCAGCCAGGCGAGCGCGAGCACCATGAAGGCCCACAGCACGCCCACCGGGTAGTCGGCGAGCCCCGGCACGGAGTTGTCGTTCTTGGCCTTGTTGACGGCCACGGCGGAGAAGGCGAACAAGCCCACGCCGATGACCTGGAGAGCGACGATCACCCACAGCATCACGCGGGCCGCGTTGACCTTGCCCGGCATGCTGGTCATCGGGGCGGCGGCGTACGACTGCTGGACCGGCGGCGCGGCGGGGTAGCCGTACCCGGGCTGCTGCGGCTGCCCCTGCGGGTTGCCGTAAGGGTTGTTCGGGTCGCCGTAGCTCATGGTTGGTCTTTCCTCCGTTGTTTCCGAGTGCGGGGACGAGGCGCGGCACTGCACGGAGGAGAGTTTCTACAGATGCGGTCCGTCCCCCCGATGAGCTGCCCGCTGCACTGTGCTGTTCATCGTTCTTGACCGGATAGTGACTTGTCCAGCCGTAATCCCCGGGTGTTGTGCAAGTGCAACATCCGTGATCACTCGTTCCCGGGCGCGGTCCCTGGTGGGAGCCTTGATCGGAACCCGGATTGGAACCCCGGGGCGGTCATCCTGGAGGATGGGGGTATGACCGCCCAGATTCTCGATGGCAAGGCCACCGCAGCCGCGATCAAGTCCGATCTGACCGTCCGCGTGGCGGCGCTGAGGGAGAAGGGCGTCACGCCCGGCCTCGGCACGATCCTGGTCGGGGACGACCCCGGCAGCCGCAAGTACGTCGCCGGCAAGCACCGCGACTGCGCCGAGGTGGGCCTCGCCTCCATCCAGCGGGAGCTGCCCGCCACCGCCACCCAGGAGGAGATCGAGGCGGTCGTCCGCGAACTCAACGAGGACCCGGCCTGCACCGGCTACATCGTCCAGCTGCCACTGCCCAAGGGCATCGACGAGAACCGCATCCTGGAGCTGATGGACCCGGCGAAGGATGCGGACGGCCTGCACCCGATGAACCTCGGGCGTCTGGTCCTCAACGAGCCCGCCCCGCTGCCCTGCACCCCCAACGGCATCCTCACCCTGCTGCGCCGTTACGGCGTGGAGACCAAGGGCGCCGAGGTCGTGGTCGTCGGCCGGGGCGTCACCATCGGGCGCCCGATGCCGCTGCTGCTCACCCGCCGCAGCGAGAACGCCACCGTGACCCAGTGCCACACCGGCACCCGCGATCTGTCCGCCCACCTCAAGCGGGCCGACATCGTGATCGCCGCGGTCGGCTCCCCGCACCTGATCCGTGCCGAGGACATCAAGCCCGGCGCGGCCGTCCTCGACGTCGGCGTCTCCCGCAACGCCGAGGGCAGGATCGTCGGCGATGTCCACCCGGACGTCACCGAGGTGGCCGGCTTCATCTCCCCGAACCCCGGCGGCGTCGGCCCGATGACCCGGGCCCAGCTGCTGGTCAACGTGGTCGAGGCGGCGGAGCGCAGTGCCGGCTGAGGACACGCGGGACGGCGAGGAGACCGTCCGCGACGCGATCAGCGCCCCCGACGCCGAGGGGCGCCCGCGGCGGGTCACCCGCCGCTTCCCGTTGTTCACCAGGGACACCGCGCGGCCGGAGGGCGGCGGCCGGGCCGCGCCCGGCGGCGCGCCCGCGCCCGCCCGGCAGTGGCCCCTGCTGGTGGTGCTGGGCACGACCGCGCTCGGTCTGCTGCTGACCGCGTTCGACGCGTTCCGCGTCGGCACCCTCCTGATCGGCGCCGCGCTGCTGGCCGGCGCGGTGCTGCGCTGGATGCTGCCCGGCGTGGGCATGCTCGCGGTCCGCTCCCGCTTCACCGACATCAGCACCTACGGCGTCCTCGGCCTGGCGATCGTCCTGCTGGCCCTGATGGCGCAGCCGCATCCCTTGCTGGAGATCCCCTTCCTGAAGGACACGCTGCACTTCACGATGACCAAATAGGGCTGGTGGTGCGGTGGTTCGTCCCCACCCCCGACGGGGGACGAACCGCCGCCCGACACACCCTGGCTGGTGACGAACGGCCTGATCAACGGCTGTCTTCGCGCTGTGGCACGGAAGTGACCGTTCCGCTGAACGGTGACCGCTCGGTACGAAAGTGGGGATGAGGGGGGAGACGATGCCTCGTTGGAAGACCTTGCCGAACGAACTCGACCCGGAAATCAAGGAGTTCGTCAGCCAGCTGCGGTGGCTCGTGGACCTCGGCGGCCTGGACGCCGCGGCCCTGGCCGACCGTACGGGGTACGGCAGGGCGTCCTGGGACAGTTACCTCGACGGCCGGCTGCTCGCCCCCAAGGGCGCGGCCGTGGCGCTCGCCGAGGCGGCGGGGACCAGCCCGGTCCCGATCATCACGATGTGGGAACTGGCGGAACGGGCGTGGAGCCGGGCGGAGTTGGGGTACGAGCACACGGGGCCCGCGCGTCGGGCCTCCGGTGGTCCTGCGGTGCGGGCCGTGAACAGGACCGAGGGCGGCACGCTCGCCGTCCCGAGGGTTCCGGCTCAGCCGACGGCCGCGGAGGCGGGGGAGCGCGGGGGGACGGCGGCAGGCGCGTCCGGCGGCAACTCGTGGGGGCTGGCCGGGTATCGGGGGCCGTCGCGGGCGAGCGCCAAGCCCGGAGCGCGGCCGGAGCCGGTGGCCGCCGACGCTCCGGAACCCCGGAGCCCCCAGAGCCCTCAGAACCGCCAGGACTCCCAGGACTCCCAGGACTCCCAGGACCCACAGGGCTCCCAGGGCCTCCGGAGTCCTCAGGAACCCCGGAGTCCTCAGGAACGCGACGCCGTACGGCCCTCCGGGGCCCGGCCCGGGTACCGGCAGCCGATGCTGATGTTCCTCGCCGGGTTCGTGGCCGTGCTGCTGATCATCCTCGGCGTCGTCCACTTCACCGGATCCCGTGCCGGCGGCAGGCACGAGGCCGCGGCGAAGCGGCCCGCCCCGAGCGCCAGCCCGAAGGCGAGCCTCCCGCCGGGCGTCGAGTGCGCGGGCTCGGGCTGCGTGGGCAAGGACGCCGAGTCCATGGGGTGCAGCGGCGACCAGGTGACCACCGCCCAGGCCGTCGCCCTCGGCGCCACCACCCTCGAAGTCCGCTACAGCAAGGTCTGCGGCACGGCGTGGGGCCGGATCACCGGCGCCGTGCCCGGCGACAAGGTCGAGGTCACCGGGGCGCGGGCCAGGGTCCGGGAGGCGGGCCAGGTCACCCAGGTGGGCGACACGATCGCGTACACGCCGATGATCGCCGTACGGGACCCGGGCGAGGCGAGGGCGTGCGCCACGCTCGCGTCGGGCCGTACGGGCTGCACGCGGTGAAACCGAACGGATGAATTCGGGATCGGTACGCATGCCCGGCCGAGAACTGGGCACGCGACCGGTCCCCCCCCACGGGAGACCGGCGAGCCGGTACCCCCACCGGCGGCCGTTCCCGTCCACCCTCTCCGGACGGACGGCCGCCCTTTTCGTTCCCCTCGCGATCTTCTGTGGGGTGAGCCACAGGGCCCCGCACGTCTCGCATGCCGGATGCGCGATAGCCTGATCGCTGGATCTCTCTTGATACCAAGAGATCGATCATTCGCCCGGGGCAGGGACGCCCCACCGCCAGCTGTCATACGGAGAACGCCATGACCCGCACTCCCGTGAACGTCACCGTCACCGGCGCGGCCGGCCAGATCGGTTACGCCCTGCTCTTCCGCATCGCCTCCGGCCAGCTGCTCGGGGCGGACGTTCCGGTCCGCCTGCGCCTCCTGGAGATCACCCCGGCGCTCAAGGCCGCCGAGGGTACGGCCATGGAGCTGGACGACTGCGCCTTCCCGCTGCTCCAGGGCATCGACATCAGCGACGACCCGAACGTCGCCTTCGACGGCGCCAACGTCGCGCTGCTGGTCGGCGCCCGCCCCCGCACCAAGGGCATGGAGCGCGGTGACCTGCTGGAGGCCAACGGCGGCATCTTCAAGCCGCAGGGCAAGGCCATCAACGACCACGCCGCGGACGACATCAAGGTCCTCGTCGTCGGCAACCCGGCCAACACGAACGCGCTGATCGCGCAGGCGGCGGCGCCGGACGTACCGGCCGAGCGGTTCACCGCGATGACCCGTCTGGACCACAACCGGGCGCTGACGCAGCTGGCGAAGAAGACGGGCTCCACCGTCGCCGACATCAAGCGGCTGACGATCTGGGGCAACCACTCCGCCACGCAGTACCCGGACATCTTCCACGCCACGGTCGGCGGCAAGAACGCGGCCGAGGTCGTGGGCGACGAGAAGTGGCTGGCCGAGGACTTCATCCCGACCGTCGCGAAGCGCGGCGCGGCGATCATCGAGGCCCGTGGCGCGTCGTCGGCCGCGTCCGCCGCGAACGCCGCGATCGACCACGTGTACACCTGGGTCAACGGCACGGCCGAGGGCGACTGGACGTCCATGGGCATCCCGTCCGACGGTTCGTACGGCGTCCCCGAGGGCCTCATCTCCTCCTTCCCGGTCACCACGAAGGACGGCAAGTACGAGATCGTCCAGGGCCTGGAGATCAACGAGTTCTCCCGTTCGCGCATCGACGCGTCGGTGAAGGAGCTGTCGGAGGAGCGCGAGGCGGTTCGCGAGCTCGGCCTGATCTGACCTTCGCCGCCGGCGGTTCGGCAGTAAGAACTCACGTGGGCCCCGCTCCGGTTTCTCCGGAGCGGGGCCCACGTGTGCGTGCCGTCCGGTCTGTCCGTTTTCCACCGCCTTTTTAGTGACGCCGCGCACTATCGGTCGCCGATTCCGCATGCAAACGGAGCTCTTGGGCAGGGGGCCACGGTCCCTGAGTCCGCCCTCCGCGTGACACAGGGGCGCCGAACAGTAACGGAAGGCAACACCGATCATGGCGGAAAGCAGCACGGCCCGACAGACCCGGGCGACCATCCACGCGGCAGGCGAGTGGCTGGCGGCGATCTCCGGGGCGACCCGGGAGATCCTCGACCCCGCGGACGCCCGGCCGTTCGCCGTGGTCGCGGAGGGTGACGAGAGGGACGCCGAACGCGCCGTGGCCGCGGCCCGGCAGGCGTTCGACCACGGCCCCTGGCCCCGCACCCCCGTCGCCGAGCGCGCCGCCCTGCTGCGCCGCGTCGCCGACCTCCTCGTACGCGATCGCGAAGCGCTCGGCCGGCTGGAGGCCCAGGACGCGGGCAAGACCGTGGAAGAGGGCCGGATCGACATCGACTGCGTCGCCGACGCCTTCCGCTACTTCGCCGACCTGGTGGCCGCCGAGGCCCCCGGCCGGGTCGTGGACGCCGGCTCGCCCGACGTCCACAGCGTCGTCGTGCACGAGCCGGTCGGCGTCTGCGCGCTGATCACCCCCTGGAACTACCCGCTGCTCCAGGCCAGCTGGAAGATCGCCCCGGCGCTCGCGGCCGGCAACACCTTCGTGATCAAGCCCAGCGAGATCACCCCGATGACCACCGTCGCGCTGATCGGCCTGCTCGCCGAGGCCGGGCTGCCCGCGGGCGTCGCCAACATCGTCACCGGCCCCGGCCACACCGTCGGCGGCCGGCTCGCCGAGCACCCCGACGTGGACCTCGTCTCCTTCACCGGCGGACTGGTCAGCGGCACCAAGGTCGCCCAGGCCGCCGCGCCGGGCGTGAAGAAGGTCGCCCTCGAACTCGGCGGCAAGAACCCCAACGTGGTCTTCGCCGACGCCTGCGCCACCGAGGAGGGCTTCGACACCGCCGTCGACCAGGCCCTCAACGCGGCCTTCATCCACAGCGGCCAGGTCTGCTCGGCCGGCGGCCGGCTCATCGTGGAGGAGTCGGTGCGCGAACGCTTCGTCGCCGAACTCGCCCGCCGCGCCCAGCGGATCAGGATCGGCCGCGGCACCGAGGACGGCGTCGAGGTCGGCCCGCTCGTCTCCGAGCAGCAGCGCGCGAAGACCGAGGCGTACGTCGCCTCCGCGCTCGCCGAGGGCGCGGTGCTGCGCTGCGGCGGCAAGCGCCCCGGACCCGCCCCCGGGCGGCCCGAGTCCGGCTACTTCTACGAGCCGACCGTCCTCGACGGCTGCCACCGCGAGATGAGGGTCGTCCGCGAGGAGGTCTTCGGACCCGTCCTCACCGTCGAGACCTTCACCACCGAGGACGAGGCCGTCCGCCTCGCCAACGACACCGAGTACGGCCTCGCCGGCGCCGTGTGGACCGCCGACCCCGGCAGGGCCCGGCGCGTCGCGGCCCGGCTGCGCCACGGCACCGTCTGGATCAACGACTTCCACCCCTACCTGCCGCAGGCGGAGTGGGGCGGCTTCGGCAAGAGCGGCACCGGCCGCGAGCTGGGCCCCGCCGGGCTCGCCGAGTACCGGGAGACCAAGCACGTCTACCAGAACCTCGCGCCGAAGCCGGTGCGCTGGTTCGCCGGCTGAGCCCGACGCCGTCCGCCCGCGCCGGGACCGGCCGGGCCCGAGACCTCTCGACAATCCCCTGGAGCAGTACCCCCATGTCCCACACCCCCCACCTCTACGACTACGTCGTCGTCGGCGGCGGCACCGCGGGCTCGGTCATCGCCTCCCGCCTCACCGAGGACCCCGACGTCACCGTCGCGGTCATCGAGGGCGGTCCGAGCGACATCGGCCGCGAGGACGTCCTCACCCTGCGCCGCTGGCTGGGCCTGCTGGGCGGCGACCTCGACTACGCGTACACGACGGTCGAGCAGCCGAACGGCAACTCGCACATCCTGCACAGCCGCGCCAAGGTCCTCGGCGGCTGCTCCTCGCACAACACCCTGATCTCCTTCAAGCCGCTGCCGTCCGACTGGGACGAGTGGGAGCAGGCCGGCGCCGAGGGCTGGGGCGCGGTGCCGATGGAGGCGTACTACGCCCGGCTGCGCAACAACATCGTGCGCGTCGCCGACAAGGACCAGAACGCCATCGCCAAGGACTGGATCGACGCGACGAAGACCGCGGTCGGCGTCCCCGAGGTGACCGGCTTCAACGACAGGCCGTTCCACGAGGGGGTCGGCTTCCTCGACCTCGCCTACCACCCGGAGGACAACAAGCGCTCCTCCGCCTCCGTGGCCTACCTCCACCCGCACATGGAGGCCGGCGACCGCCCCAACCTCACTCTGCTGCTGGAGACCTGGGCGTACCGGCTGGAGTTGGACGGCAAGCGCGCCACCGGCGTCCACGTGCGCACCAAGGACGGCGAGGAGCGGCTGATCGGCGCCCGCCGGGAGGTCGTCGTCTGCGCCGGCGCCGTCGACTCGCCGCGCCTCCTGCTGCTGTCCGGCATCGGCCCGAAGCGGGACCTGGAGGAGCTGGGCATCCCGGTCGCGCACGACCTGCCGGGCGTCGGCGAGAACCTCCAGGACCACCCCGAGTCGGTGATCGTGTGGGAGACCAACCGGCCGCTGCCGGAGAACTCGGCGATGGACTCCGACGCCGCGCTGTTCGTGCGCCGGGACCCGTCGCTCGACGCCCCCGACCTGATGTTCCACTTCTACCAGATCCCCTTCACCGACAACCCCGAGCGGCTGGGCTACGAACGCCCCGAGCACGGCGTGTCGATGACCCCGAACATCCCCAAGTCCCGTGCCCGCGGCCGTCTTTACCTCACGAGCGCAGACCCGCGGGACAAGCCCGCCCTCGACTTCCGCTACTTCACCGACGAGGACGGCTACGACGCGCGGACCCTGGTCGACGGCGTGAAGATCGCCCGCGAGATCGCGAGGACCGAGCCGTTCGCCGGCTGGCTTGAGCGCGAGGTCTTCCCCGGCCCCGAGGTCACCGACGACGAACAGCTCGGCGAGCTGCTGCGCAAGGCCCACCACACCGTCTACCACCCCGCCGGAACCTGCCGGATGGGCGCCGTTGACGACGAACTCGCCGTTGTCGACCCCGAGTTGAAGATCCGGGGCCTCGACGGCGTTCGCATCGCCGACGCGTCCGTCTTCCCGACCCTTCCCGCCGTCAACCCGATGATCGGGGTGCTGATGGTCGGGGAGAGGGCCGTCGATCTGATCGGAGGCGATCGCCGATGACCACCACCGTCCCCACCCGCAAGCCGCCCACCACCGCCGACGCCCCGGTCTTCGCCGTCTCCGGCCTGTGGAAGGTCTTCGGCCCCAAGCCCGAGCGCGTCCCGGCCGACCCTGACCTCGGCGCCCTCGACGCGGCCGAGCTGCGCGCCCGCACCGGCTGCACCGCCGCCGTCCGGGACGTCTCCTTCGACGTCCGCAAGGGCGAGGTCTTCGTGGTCATGGGCCTGTCCGGCTCCGGCAAGTCCACCCTCGTGCGTTGCCTGACCCGGCTCATCGAGCCGACCGCGGGCACCATCGCCATCGACGGCGAGGACGTACGGGCCATGGACAAGTCCCGGCTGCGCGAACTGCGCCGCCACCGCGCCGCGATGGTCTTCCAGCACTTCGGCCTGCTCCCGCACCGCAGCGTGCTCGACAACGTCGCCTACGGCCTGGAGATCCAGGGCGTCGGCAAGGCCGAGCGCCGCGAGCGCGCCGCCGGGATCGTCGCCAAGGTCGGCCTCGCCGGCCTGGAGCACCGCCGCCCCGGCCAGCTGTCCGGCGGTCAGCGCCAGCGCGTCGGCCTCGCCCGCGCACTCGCCGTCGACCCCGAAGTGCTGCTCTTCGACGAGCCGTTCAGCGCCCTCGACCCCCTCATCCGCCGCGACATGCAGGACGAGGTCGCCCGGCTGCACCGCGAGGAGGGCCGCACGATGGTCTTCATCACCCACGACCTCGGCGAGGCCCTCAAGCTCGGCGACCGCATCGCCCTGATGCGCGACGGCCAGGTCGTCCAGCTCGGCACCCCCGAGGAGATCGTCGGCTCCCCGGCCGACGACTACGTCCGCGAGTTCGTCAGGGACGTGCCGCGCGAGCAGGTGCTGACGGCGCGCACGGCCATGCGCCCCGCCTCCTCCGCGGAGACCGGCAACGGTCCCGCCGTACGCCCGGACGCCACCGTCGCCGAGGCGATCGAAGCGGTGGCCCGCGCCGGCGAGCCGGCCCGGGTGATGGACGAGGGCAAGTGCCTGGGTGTCGTCGGCCACGAGCAACTGCTGGGCGTGGTGGCCGGTGTGGCGGCCCCGCGGGCCCGTACGACCCCGGAGGCCGTCTGATGGCAACGCTCTCCGTCCCCGCCCTCCGCACCAGGACCCCCGCCGTCCTCAGGAACCGGGCCGCGGCCAAGCTGCTCCTGCTCGCCCTGATCACGGCCGTCCTGCTCCCGCTGCTGCACGGCCACAGCTGGCCCCACCACCTCACGGTCAGCCTCACCGAGCCCCTGACCGACGCCGGCAACTGGATCATCGACAACCGCGACACCCACCCCCTCTTCCTCTACTTCTTCGGCTACGTCAGCAACGCCGTCGTCCTCTCCGTCCGCGCCGTCTACGTCGCCCTCCTCGCCATCGGCTGGCCGGGCGTCACCGCGCTGGGCGCCCTCGTCGCCTGGCGCGTCGCCGGCCCCCGCCTGGCCGCGGGCACCGCCGTGGCCTTCCTGGCCTGCGGCGCCCTCGGCATGTGGGAACCGACGATGCAGACCTTCGCGCTCATGGTCGTCGCCGTCCTCGTCTCCGTCCTCGTCGGTGCCGCCCTCGGCCTGGCCGGCGGCCTCTCCGCGCGCCTCGACCGCGCCCTGCGCCCGGTCCTGGACACGATGCAGGTCCTCCCGGCCTTCGCCTACCTCCTCCCCGTCGTCCTGGTCTTCGGCATCGGCGTCCCCGCGGCCGTCCTCGCCACCGTCGTCTACGCCGCCCCGCCGATGGCCCGCCTCACCGCCCTCGGCCTGCGCGGCGCCGACCCCGAGGTCCTGGAGGCCGTGGAGTCGCTCGGTGCGACCCGCCGCCAGCGGCTGCTGACCGCCCGTGTCCCGCTGGCCCGGAGAGAACTCCTGCTGGGCCTCAACCAGACGATCATGATGGCCCTCTCCATGGCCGTCATCGCCTCCGTCATCGGCGCCGGCGGCCTCGGCGACCGCGTCTACCAGGCCCTGTCCACGGTCGACGTCGGCCAGGCCCTCGCCGCCGGCATCCCGATCGTGCTGCTCGCCGTGGTCCTCGACCGGGTCACCGGCGCGGCCGGTGCCGCCGAGGCCGAGGGGCCCCGGACGATCGGCCGGCCGTACGTGCTCGCCGTCACCGCGGCCGCCGCCCTCGCCGCCCGCCTCCTCGGCGCCCTCGACTGGCCGAACGGCTGGACGGCGCAGATCGCCGCCCCGGTCGACCACGCCGTCGACTGGATGACCTCCCACCTCTACTCCGGCGTCCCGGTCGTCGGCGGCACCGCCGACTGGGCGGCCCACTTCACCACCTGGGTCCTCGACCCGGTCCGCGACGGACTCCAGTGGCTGCCCTGGTGGTCGGTACTGCTGATCGTCGCCGCCCTCGCCTGGCTGATCGGCACCTGGCGCACCGCGCTGACCGCCGTGCTCGCCATGGCCGCGATCGGCGTGCTCGGCGTGTGGGAGCCGTCCCTCGACACCCTCTCCCAGGTGCTCGCCGCCGTCGCCGTCACCCTCGTGCTCGGCTTCGCCACCGGCGTCGCCGCCGCCCGCAGCGACCGGGTGGAGCGCGCCCTGCGGCCGGTCCTGGACGTCTGCCAGACGATGCCGCAGTTCGTGTACCTGATCCCGGTCGTCGCCCTGTTCGGCGTCGGCCGCGCCCCCGCCGTCGCCGCGGCCGTCGTCTACGCGTTGCCCGCCGTCGTCCGCATCACCGCCCAGGGCCTGCGCCAGGTCGACCCGGCGGCCCTGGAGTCGGCGCGCTCGCTCGGTGCCACCGGCCGCCAGCAGCTGTGGCAGGTCCAGCTGCCGCTCGCCCGCCGTGCGTTGCTGCTCGCCGTCAACCAGGGCGTGGTCCTGGTCCTCGCGGTCGTCATCATCGGCGGTCTGGTCGGCGGCGGCGCCCTCGGCTACGACGTCGCCTTCGGCCTCGCCCAGGGCGACCTGGCGACCGGCCTGGTGGCCGGGGCCGCCATCGTCTGCCTGGGCCTGGTGCTGGACCGGGTGACCCAGCCGGCCGAGCGCCGCTCGAAGAAGGGAGCCTGACATGCGGACCCGACTGCGTACGACGATCCCGGTCGCCCTCGCCGTGCTGGGCCTGACCACCGGCTGCGGCGCCGCCGACATGACCGAGCAGGCCAGCCCGTTCGCCCACACCGGCGGCGGCAAGAGCGTCACGCTGTCCGTGCAGTCCTGGGTGGGCGCCGAGTCCAACGTGGCCGTCGCCCGGTACCTGCTGGAGCACGAGCTCGGCTACCGCGTCGACACCGTCCAGGTGGACGAGGTGCCCGCGTGGGACGCGCTGAGCCAGGGCCGGGTCGACGCCATCCTGGAGGACTGGGGCCACCCGGACCAGGAGAAGCGGTACGTCGAGGACAAGAAGACGATCGCGCGCGCCGGTGATCTCGGGGTGACCGGTCACATCGGCTGGTTCGTGCCGACGTACCTCGTCAGGCAGCACCCCGACATCACCGACTGGCACAACCTCGACAAGTACGCCCCCCTCTTCCGCACCGCGGAGAGCGGCGGCAAGGGCCAGCTGATGGACGGCTCCCCGTCCTACGTCACCAACGACAAGGCCCTGGTGAAGAACCTGAAGCTCGACTACCAGGTCGTCTTCGCCGGTTCCGAGGCGGCGCAGATCACCCAGATGAAGCAGTTCGCCAAGGAGAGGAAGCCCTTTCTGACGTACTGGTACTCGCCGCAGTGGCTGTTCGAGAAGGTCCCGATGACGGAGGTGAGGCTGCCGCCGTACAAGGACGGCTGCGACGCGGACGCGGCGAAGATCACCTGCGGCTACCCGCGCACCCCGCTCCAGAAGTACCTCAACGCGAACTTCGCCAGGTCGGGCGGCACGGCGGCGGAGTTCCTGAAGAAGTTCCGCTGGACCACCGACGACCAGAACGAGGTCTCCCTCCTGATCGCCCAGGACGGACTGTCCCCCGATCGGGCGGCCGAGAAGTGGGTGGACAGCCACCCCTCCGTCTGGAAGCGGTGGCTGTCCTGAACGCCCTTACAGGACAAGGTCCTTCGCGGTCTCCCGCAGCGCCGCCATGGCCCTGCGCTGGAGTCCCGGCCCGAACGTGATCCGGGTGGCCCCGAGTTCGCCGAGCGCGGCGGGCGAGGGGCCGCCCGTGTCCAGGCGGGCCAGCGCGTTCAGCGGTCCCTCGATCCCGGCGCGCAGCAGGGGCAGCACGTCCGCCGGGGCCATGATCGGATACACGCACTCGGCGCCCGCCGCGACGTACAACGCGGCCCGCTCGATGGCCCGTTCGGGATCGCCGTCGCCGTGCACGAAGGTGTCGACGCGGGCGTTGAGGAAGATCCGCCCGGCGGCGGCCTCCCGGAACCCGGCCAGGTAGTCGGCGTGCTCCCGCGGGTCCTTGAGCACGCCCCCGGTGGAGTCCTCGATGTTGCAGCCGACGACCCCCGCCGCCAGCAGCCGCTCCACCAGCTCCGCCGGCGCGATCCCGTAGCCGTCCTCGACGTCCGCCGTGACCGGCACGTCCACCGCCCGCGCGATCCGGGTGACCGCCGCGAACATCTCGTCCGCCGGGAGGTGCCCGTCCTCGTACCCGAGCGCGGCGGCGACCCCCGCGCTCGGGGTGGCCAGCGCCGGGAACCCCGCCTCCGCGAGGGCCCGCGCGCTGGCCGCGTCCCAGGGGCCGGGCAGGACCAGCGGATCACCGTGCGGGCGCCCCCGGTGCAGCGCGCGGAACGCCTCCGCCTTGCCCGGAGCCGCGGTCACCGGTGCTGCCCCGGCTGGTAGTGGCCCGGGGTCATCCGGCAGGTGACGCCGAACCGGTTCCAGGCGTTGATCACCGTGATCGCGGCGATCAGACGGGCCAGCTCGGGCTCGTCGAACTGCTTGGCGGCCCGCTCGTACACGTCGTCCGGCACGAAGCTGTCGGTGAGCACCGTGACCGCCTCGGTCAGCTCGATCGCCGCCAGCTCCTTCTCCGTGTAGAAGTGCCGCGACTCCTCCCACGCGCTGAGCTGGATGATCCGCTCCACGCTTTCGCCGGCCGCCAGCGCGTCCTTGGTGTGCATGTCCAGGCAGAAGGCGCAGTGGTTGAGCTGCGAGGCGCGGATCTTCACCAGTTCGAGGAGCTTCGGGTCGATCCCCTGCCGGGCGGCGATGTCCAGCCGGACCATCGCCTTGTACACGTCCGGGACGTGCTCGCTCCAGTTCAGGCGGGGGGCGTGCTCGGTGGCGTACTCGGTGTTCTCGTCCGTGTTCATGCCTCCAATCTAGAAGCGAGGCAGCCCAGGAGTATGGTCCATTTCCATGGTGGAATCCTGGGCCACTCTGGGCGTCGACCTGCATCTGGAACCGGTCGGCGCGGGCGGGCTGCGCCGGGGCCTGACCGATGCCCTGCGCGACGCGGTGCGCACCGGCCGCCTCGCCCCCGGCACCCGGCTGCCCTCCTCCCGGACCCTCGCCGGCGACCTCGGCATCGCCCGCAACACGGTCGCCGAGGCCTACGCCGACCTGGTCGCCGAGGGCTGGCTCACCGCCCGGCAGGGCTCCGGCACCCGGGTCGCCGAACGCGCCGTGGTCCCGCCGAGGGGCCCCGCCCGCCAGCCCCGGGTCCCCGCCCGGCCCACCCACAACCTGGTCCCCGGCACCCCCGACCTCGCCGCGTTCCCCCGCGCGGAGTGGGCCAGGGCCGCCCGCCGCGCCCTGACCGCCGCCCCCAACGAGGCGCTCGGCTACGGCGACCCGCGCGGCCGCGTCGAACTGCGCACCGCCCTCGCCGGCTACCTCGCCCGCGTCCGGGGGGTGCGCGCCGACCCCGACAACCTGGTCGTCACCGCGGGGTTCTCACACGCCCTGCGCGTCCTCGGCCCGGTGCTGCACGCCCGCGGGGTGCGCTCGGTGGCCGTCGAGTCGTACGGCCTCGACGTCTACTGGGGCCTCCTCCAGGCCGCGGGCCTCGCCACCCCCGCGCTGCCATGGGACGAACTCGGCACGGACACCCGTCCGTTGGGCACCGAGGGCGCCGTACTCCTCACCCCGGCCCACCAGTTCCCCATGGGCATGCCCCTGCACCACGACCGGCGCACGGCCGTCGTGGACTGGGCACGGCGGAACGACTCCCTCGTCCTGGAGGACGACTACGACGGGGAGTTCCGCTACGACCGCCAGCCCGTCGGCGCGCTCCAGGGCCTCGACCCCGACCGCGTCGTCTACCTCGGCACCGCCAGCAAGTCCCTCGCCCCCGGCATCCGGCTCGGCTGGATGGTGCTGCCGCCGGCCCTCGCGGAGGAGGTGATCGAGGCCAAGGGGCACGCCGACACCGTGGGCGTCCTCGAACAGCTCACCCTCGCCGAGTTCCTCACCTCCGGCGCCTACGACCGCCAGGTCCGCTCCGCCCGGCTGCGCTACCGGCGCCGCCGCGACGCCCTCACCGCGGCCGTCGCCGAACGCGCCCCCGGCGTCCACGTCACCGGCATCGCCGCCGGCCTGCACGCGGTCCTGCGCCTGCCGCCCGGCACCGAACCCTCCGTCATCCAGGCAGCCGCGTGGCAGGGCCTCGCCCTGCACGGCCTCTCCTTCCACCGCCACCCCGAGGCCCGCGCCGAGCACGTGGACGCGCTGGTGGTGGGGTACGGGACGCCCCCGGACAGCGCGTGGTCGGCGGCGCTGGAGGCCCTGTGCAGGGCGTTGCCGTAGGGAACGTGAGGCCGGCCGGAGGCGAACACCGTACGAGGAAGCCGCGGTTGAACGACCCTCATGGACGACCGCCTCTGCACGGCCGGCCCCCTCAGCCGACCCCCGCCCCCTCGGCCGCAGCCTCCTCCACCGGCGTCTCCCCGAACCGCGCCAGCGCCAGCGCTCCCGCCACCGCCACCAGGAACCCCAGGACGGCCAGCCAGGCCATGCCCTCGCGGGTGCGGTCGCCCAGCCAGACGACGCCGATCGCGGCGGGACCGATCGTCTCGCCGATCACCATCCCGGCCGTCGCCGTCGTGACCGAGCCGCGCTGGACGGCCGAGGTGAGCAGCATGAAGGCGGCACCCCCGCCGATCACCAGGGCGTAGGCGGCCGGGTTGGTGAGCAGCGTGCCCGGTGCGAGGCTGTCGATCAGCCGGACCGACACCTCGACCACCCCGAACCCGAACCCGGCCCCGAGCCCCAGCACGAGCCCCCGCGACCTCCCGGACAACCGCCCGCCCGCGAACGCGAGCAGCAGCAACCCGACCGCCACCGCGAGCATCACCCACCGCAGCACGTCCGACCCGGCCCGCGCGCCCTCCGGCCCGGAGGCGAGCCCCAGCATCGCGAGCCCGGCGCACACCACGCCCACCGCACCCCATTCGGTGCCGCTGAGCCGCACCCGCAGCAGCCGCGCCGCGACCACCGCCGTCACCGCGAGGCTGGCCGCGAGGGCCGCGCCGACCGCGTAGATCGGCAGCGAGCGCAGCGCCGCGATCTGGAACAGGAACCCCAGCCCGTCCAGCGCGAGCCCCGCGAGGTACCGCCACTGCCGCAACGCCCGCAGCAACAGCGCCGCCTCACCGCCCCCACCCGGCCCCGCCTGCCGCGCCGCGACCGCCTGCAACACCGTCGCGGTACCGAAACAGACCGCCGCGCCAAGGGCGCACACCATTCCAAAGAGCACAAAGGGACTCTAAGCGAGTCCTGTCATGCTCACCCCCCTTGGCCGGTTCTCTCACCCATCTCTAGGCTTGGCGCACCGCACATCGCACACGGGGGAGACGAGAACATGGCCGAAACCAGGCGACGGCTGCGCTCGGGCACGGTGGTGCTGGGGAGTGCCGGGCTGCTGGCCGCCGCGCTCACCGCCTGTTCGTCGGAGCCGGACAAGCGCTGCGTGGACCAGGACAGCTACAACTACGCCAAGGGCTACAAGGTCGTCTCGAACAAGAACTGCGGCTCCGTCAAGACGGGGGACGGCGCCTGGTACTACGGCGGCAAGAAGAAGGGCTCCTGGGTGGACGGCGGTTCCTTCACCGAGCCGCGCCACGGTTCCGGGCACTCCACGAGCCACTCCTCGACGCACCACGGCACCGGTGGGGTGCACCGCGGCGGCTTCGGCGGCGGTTCGCACAGCTCCGGCGGCTGACCGGGGCATCGGATGGAACGCCGTACCACCACCCCGCGTCCCGGCTGGCAGCGCACCGTCGAGGAGCAGGGGCTGATCTACCCGCTCACCCGGCACCCCGACGGAAGCCTGCGTCCGTACTGGGACGAGAGCGCGTACTACGTCTTCTCGCTCCCCGAGGTCGAGGCGCTGGAGGAGACCGTCGCCGAGCTGCACGCCATGTGCCTCGCGGCCGCCGAGCACATCGTGGCGGAGGACCGCCTCGCCGACCTCGGCATCACCGACCCGCGGGTCGCCGCCGCGGTCACCGAGTCCTGGCACCGCCGTGCCGAACTGCCCTCCTTCTACGGCCGTTTCGACCTGCGCTACGACGGAACGGGCCCGGCCAAGCTGCTGGAGTACAACGCGGACACCCCCACGTCCCTGGTGGAGGCCGCCTCCCCGCAGTGGTTCTGGATGGAGGACCGCTTCCCGGGCGCGGACCAGTGGAACTCCCTGCACGAACGCCTGGTGGACTCCTGGCGCAGGCAGGCCGCGCTGCTGCCGCCCGGCAGCCCGCTGCACTTCGCGCACTCCGCCGCCGACGAGCTGGGCGAGGACCTGATGACGGTCGCCTACCTGAAGGAGACCGCGGAGCAGGCGGGTCTGGACACCGACTGGCTCGCCATGGAGGAGATCGGCTGGGACACCCTCTCCGGCCGCTTCGTGGACAACCGGCTCCGGTTCATCCGCGCCCTGTTCAAGCTCTACCCCTGGGAATGGCTCACCACCGACGCCTTCGGCGGCCACGTCCTGGACACCCTGGACAACGGCGGCGGCACCGGCAGCACCCTGTGGATCGAGCCCGCCTGGAAGATGCTCCTCAGCAACAAGGCCCTCCTGGCCGTCCTGTGGGACCTCCACCCCGGGCACCCCAACCTCCTCCCGGCCCACCTCGACGGCCCCCGCGACCTCGCCACCACCACCGGCTACGTCGCCAAGCCCCTCCTGGGCCGCGAGGGCGAGGGCATCACCCTGCACCCGCCGGGCACCCCACCCGCCGACCACCCCGAAGCCCGCTGCTACCAGCAACTCGCCCCCCTGCCCACCTTCGACGGCAACCACGTCGTCCTCGGCGCCTGGGTCATCGACGACGAGCCCGCGGGCCTCGGCATCCGCGAGTCCGCGGGCCCCGTCACGGACGAGTACGCCCGCTTCGTGCCGCACGTGATCCTCTGACGCCGGCGCACGTCCGGGAACGCCCGTTCGTGGGCGTCCTCCCCGGGGCCGGTCCGTCGAACAGCACGGTGGAGGTCACGCAGACCGGGCGCCGCAGGCCGTGGCGGGCCATGGCCCGGGTGACGTGGGCGACGCCCGCCGAGTACACCGCGGCCTGCGCCCGGCCCTCGACGAGCCGTCCACGCCCTCGCCCGCATGGTGGACGCCGGATCTCCGCCCTCCGGCGCGGCCGGTACGCTGAGCCACGGGCCGTGACTGGCGCGCTGGGATGGGACGGACCATCGGGGAGCGGCCTTGCGGGAAACAGTGCCGTGCGCCTGGGCCGAACGTGAACGCTGAAACGCACGCCGTCCGGAGGTCCCCATGCCAGAGCAGCAGCCCCTGTCCACCGAGTCCACCGCCTTCCGCGCCGCCCTCGACGTGATCCGCGCCGTGGAGCCGCGCGTCGCCGACGCCATCGGCCAGGAGGTCACCGACCAGCGCGCGATGCTCAAGCTGATCGCCTCCGAGAACTACGCCTCCCCGGCGACCCTCCTCGCGATGGGCAACTGGTTCAGCGACAAGTACGCCGAGGGCACCGTCGGCCGCCGCTTCTACGCCGGCTGCCGCAACGTCGACACCGTCGAGTCCCTGGCCGCCGAGCACGCCCGCGCACTCTTCGGCGCCCGGCACGCCTACGTCCAGCCGCACTCCGGCATCGACGCCAACCTCGTCGCCTTCTGGGCCGTGCTCGCCGACCGGGTCGAGGCCCCCTTCCTGGAGAAGACCGGCGCCCGCCAGGTCAACGACCTCACCGAAGCCGACTGGGCCGAGCTGCGCCAGGCCTTCGGCAACCAGCGGATGCTCGGCATGTCCCTGGACGCCGGCGGCCACCTCACCCACGGCTTCCGCCCGAACATCTCCGGCAAGATGTTCGACCAGCGCTCCTACGGCACCGACCCGGCGACCGGCCTCATCGACTACGACGCGCTGCGTGCCCAGGCCCGCGAGTTCAAGCCGCTGATCATCGTGGCGGGCTACTCGGCGTACCCCCGGCTGGTGAACTTCCGGACCATGCGCGAGATCGCCGACGAGGTCGGCGCGACCCTCATGGTCGACATGGCGCACTTCGCCGGTCTCGTCGCGGGCAAGGTCCTCACCGGCGACTTCGACCCGGTTCCGCACGCCCAGATCGTCACCACCACCACCCACAAGTCGCTGCGCGGCCCGCGCGGCGGCATGGTGCTGTGCGACGACTCCCTCAAGGACCAGGTCGACCGCGGCTGCCCGATGGTCCTCGGCGGCCCGCTGCCGCACGTCATGGCCGCCAAGGCGGTCGCCCTGGCCGAGGCCCGGCAGCCCTCCTTCCAGGACTACGCCCAGCGCGTCGTGGACAACTCCCGCGCGCTGGCCGAGGGCCTGATGCGCCGGGGCGCCACCCTCGTCACCGGCGGCACCGACAACCACCTCAACCTGATCGACGTCGCCGGCTCCTACGGCCTCACCGGCCGCCAGGCCGAGGCCGCGCTCCTCGACTCCAACATCGTCACCAACCGCAACGCCATCCCGGCCGACCCCAACGGCGCCTGGTACACCTCCGGCATCCGCGTCGGCACCCCCGCCCTGACCACCCGCGGCCTCGGCACGACCGAGATGGACGAGGTCGCCGGCCTGATCGACCGCGTGCTCACGACCACGGAACCGGGCACCACCAAGTCGGGCGCCCCCTCCAAGGCCGCCCACGTCCTGGACGAGAAGGTGTCGCAGGAGATCGCCCAGCGGGCGACGGACCTGGTGGCGGGCTTCCCGCTGTACCCGGAAGTCGACCTGGGCTGACGAACGCCCCGAGGTGCTTTCGACCCGGGGGCGCGGGGCCGTGTGCGACACGCGGCTCCGCCGCGGGGCGCGACGAGCCACGGCCGACCCGCGGCCTCCCGCGCCCCCGCACCACCCCCGCCGCACGGGCCGATCCCACCCTCAGCCGATGAGAGAATGGGGACATGGCCTCTGCTGAAAAGCCCCGCGTGCTGTCCGGCATCCAGCCCACCGCCGGCTCGTTCCATCTCGGCAACTACCTCGGCGCCGTTCGCCAGTGGGTGTCCCTCCAGGAGACCCACGACGCCTTCTACATGGTCGTCGACCTGCACGCGATCACGGTCCCCCAGGACCCCGAGGAGCTGCGGGCCAACACCCGCCTCGCCGCCGCCCAGCTCCTCGCCGCCGGTCTGGACCCGGACCGCTGCACCCTGTTCGTGCAGAGCCATGTCCCCGAGCACGCCCAGCTGGCCTGGGTGATGAACTGCCTCACCGGCTTCGGCGAGGCCAGCCGGATGACCCAGTTCAAGGACAAGTCGGCCAAGCAGGGCGCCGAGCGCGCCTCGGTCGGCCTGTTCACGTACCCGATCCTCCAGGTCGCGGACATCCTGCTGTACCAGGCCCACCAGGTGCCGGTCGGCGAGGACCAGCGCCAGCACATCGAGCTGACCCGGGACCTGGCCGAGCGCTTCAACGGCCGTTTCGGGCAGACGTTCACGATCCCGGCGCCGTACATCCTCAAGGAGACGGCGAAGATCTACGACCTCCAGGACCCGTCGATCAAGATGAGCAAGTCGGCGTCCACGCCGAAGGGCCTGATCAACCTCCTGGACGAGCCGAAGACCACCGCCAAGAAGGTCAAGAGCGCGGTCACCGACACCGACACCGTGATCCGCTACGACGTGGAGGCCAAGCCCGGTGTCTCCAACCTGCTCACCATCTACTCGGTGCTCACCGGCAGGTCGATCGCGCAGCTGGAGCAGGAGTACGAGGGCAAGATGTACGGCGCCCTCAAGACCGACCTCGCCGACGTCATGGTGGAGTTCGTGACGCCGTTCCGCGAGCGCACCCAGCAGTACCTGGACGACGCGGAGACGCTCGACTCGATCCTCGCCAAGGGCGCGGAGAAGGCGCGCGCCGTCGCCGCCGAGACCCTCGCCCAGGCGTACGACCGCGTCGGCTTCCTGCCGGCGAAGCACTGAACGAGGCACGGAACGGCACGGCCCGCGCCGAGGAGCACGGGACCGGCGCGCAGGCGCGCGACCGTTCGCACACCCAGGTGGGCAGAGCGCTGCACATCACTTCCGTTGCGCCTGCCCACAGGACATCCATGGCCGTACAGTCGAAGCCGAAGGCCCGTACGAGTCGGCCGAGTAGACGACGGACGCGACGACAGGAGACGACGTGGGGACCGTAACGATCGGCGTGTCGATCGCGGTTCCGGAGCCTCACGGCAGCCTGCTCCAGGAGCGGCGCGCGGGCTTCGGCGACGCCGCGGCCTACGGCATCCCCACGCACGTCACCCTGCTGCCGCCGACCGAGGTGGACCGCGCCGCGCTGCCCGTCGTCCAGGCGCACCTCGGCAAGGTGGCCGCCTGCGGTCGCCCGTTCCCGATGCGGCTGCACGGCACGGGCACCTTCCGGCCCGTCTCCCCGGTGGTCTACGTCCGCGTCGTGCAGGGCGCCGAGGACTGTGCCCTGCTCCAGCAGCGGGTCCGCGAGGGCTCCGGTCCCTGCGCCCGTGAGCTCCAGTTCCCGTACCACCCGCACGTCACGGTGGCGCACGGCATCGAGGACGCGGCGATGGACCGCGCCTTCGCGGAGCTGGCCGACTTCGAGGCCGAGTGGCCGTGCACCGGGTTCGCGCTCTATGAGCAGGGCGCGGACGCCGTCTGGCGCAAGCTGCACGAGTACACCTTCGGCGGCTCCGTCGTGCCGCCCCAGGCGGGCCCCGCCGGCATCGGCCGCGGGACCATCGCCAGCCGGTAGGCGCGCCTCACAGCGGTAGCCGGCGGAACAGCGCCCGCGGCAGGTGCCTCAGCACGGCCGTCACCAGCCGCAGCGACCCCGGCACCCACACCGTCTCCGAGCCCCGGCGCAGGCCCAGTTCGATCGCGGTGGCGACCGCCTGAGGGGTCGTGGCGAACGGTTCGCGGGCCCGTCCCGCCGTCATCCGCGTGCGCACGAACCCGGGTCGCACGACCATCACCCGTACGCCCGTGCCGTACAGCGCGTCGCCGAGGCCCTGGGCGAAGGTGTCCAGTCCCGCCTTGCTGGAGCCGTAGATGAAGTCGGCGCGGCGGGCGCGTTCGCCGGCGGTGGCGGAGAGGACGACGAGCGCGCCGTGGCCCTGGCTCTGGAGGGCGCTCGCGGCGACGAGGCCCGCGGAGACCGCCCCGGTGTAGTTGGTCTGGGCGACCCGCACGGCGCGCAGCGGCTCGCGCTCGTCATGGGCCTGGTCGCCGAGGACGCCGAAGGCGAGCAGCACCAGGTCGACGGCGTCCTCGGCGAAGACCTTGCCGAGCACGGTCTCGTGGGAGGCGGGGTCGAGGGCGTCGAAGGCGACCGTGCGGGTGTCCGCGCCGAGCGCGCGCAGACTCTCGGCGGCCTGTTCCAGGGCGGGGGAGGGGCGGCCGGCCAGCCGGACGGTGCGGGCGCCGCGGGCGATCAGCCGGCGGGCGGTGGCGAGCCCGATCTCGGAGGTGCCGCCGAGGACGAGCAGGGACTGGGGCGGGGCGGGGGCGTCCTTCACAGGCATGCCCGTGACCGTATCGTCAGCCTGTGCGCCCTTCGTCCCTGAACGTCACCTGGCCGGGTCGAAAATCACCCGAAGGTGGGATGGCCGGCTCCGCCCCGCGCGTGGTCGCGGGTACCCGGACATGGGATGTCGCGCGGAGGGCAGGAAACGGATCATGGACTGGCTCAAGAGACTGCCCGTCATCGGGCCGCTGGTGATCTGGCTGACGGCCACGCACGCGTGGCGGGCGTACGAGCGGCTCGACCGCGTGAAGTGGTCCCGGCTGGCGGCGGCGATGACGTTCGTCAGCTTCGTGGCGCTGTTCCCGCTGCTCACCGTGGCCGCGGCGGTCACCGCCGCCACCATGAGCCCGGCGCAGCAGAGGACCGTCGAGCACAAGATCGCCGAGCAGTTCCCGGGCGTCATCTCCAGCCGGCTCGACCTCACCTCGCTGGTCGACAACGCCGGCACCGTCGGCGTGATCGCGGGCGCCGTGCTGCTGTTCACCGGCGTCGGCTGGGTCGGCCAGGTGCGGTCCTGTCTGCGCGCGGTCTGGGAGCTGCCGGACCCCGAGCAGAACCCGCTGGTCGCCAAGGCCAAGGACGCCGCCATCCTGATCGGCTTCGGTGGCGCCCTGCTGGTCACCCTCGCCGCGTCCACGCTCGCCTCGGCCCTCGTCGGCAAGGTCTCCGGACCGCTGGGGCTCGCCCAGCACGGCTGGGGCGGCGCGCTGTTGCAGGCCGCCGCCTTCGCCGTCGCCGTGCTCGCCGACTTCCTCGTGCTGCTCTACGTCCTGACCCTGCTGCCCGGGGTGGAGCCGCCGCGCCGCCGCCTGGTGCTCGCGGCCCTGCTCGGCGCGGTCGGCTTCGAACTGCTGAAACTGCTGCTCAGCGGCTATATCCAGGGGGTCGCCGCGAAGAGCGTGTACGGCGCGTTCGGCGTCCCCGTGGCGCTGCTGCTGTGGATCGACTTCACCGCGAAACTCGTCCTGTTCTGCGCCGCCTGGACGGCCACGCCGAGCGGGACGGCGAAGGTCACGGCCGCGGCCGTCGGCGCATCAGATCCGGCAGCGGCCACCGACGGTTGACCAGGAAGGCCCCGCCCACCAGCAGCACGAGCAGCCCGCCCGCGACGGCGAGCGCGGTGCCGATCCCGCGGGAGCCGGTCGTGGCGGCCGCCACCGGCTTGGAACCGGCCCGACCGGCGGGGGCGGACGCCTCCGGGGAGCCGCTCGGCGCACTCGTCGGTCCGGCGTTCCTCGGCGGCACCAGCTCGCCCACCGGCGTGACCTTGCCGGCCGCCTGGAAACCCCAGTCGAACAGCTTCGCCGTCTCCTTGTAGACCTCGTTGTGCTCGTGCTTCTGCGGGTTCATCACGGTGACGAGCAGCACCCGGCCGCCGCGCTCGGCGACCCCGGTGAAGGTGGCGCCCGCGTGGGTGGTGTTGCCGTTCTTCACGCCCGCGATGCCCTGGTAGACGGGCACATCGGTGTCGCCGCTGAGCAGCCGGTTGGTGTTGCGGATCGTCTCGCCCCCGAACTCGGCGCTCACGGTGGAGCAGTAGTCCCGGAAGTCCTTCTTCTGCAGCCCGGAGCGGGCGATGAGCGAGAGGTCGTACGCCGACGACACCTGCCCCGGTTCGTCGTAGCCGTCGGGGGAGACCACATGGGTGTCCAGGGCCTGCAACTCGTCGGCGTGGGCCTGCATGTCCCTGACGGTCTGCGGGACGCCCTCGTTCATCGCGGACAGCACGTGCACGGCGTCGTTGCCCGAGCGCAGGAACACCCCGAGCCACAGGTCGCGGACGCTGTAGGTGCGGCCCGCCTTTATGCCGACCACGCTGGAGCCGTCGCCCATGCCCGCGAGGTCCCGCGCGGCCACCTTGTGCTCCGCCGTCCGCGGGAAGCGGGGCAGCAGGGTGTCCGCGAACAGCATCTTCATCGTGGAGGCCGGGGGCAGCCGCCAGTGCGCGTTGTGCGCGGCCAGCACCTCGCCCGACTCGGCGTCGGAGACGATCCAGGAGCGCGCGGTCAGGTCCTTCGGCAGCACGGGGACGCCGGGCGCGAGGTTCACCTGGGTGCCGGGCTGTCCGAGCCGGGCGCCGCCGAGGGCCGACATGCGGGCCGGGGGCGTGGCTGCCGGGGTCCTGCCGGCTGTGGGGACGGCGAGGGCGGCGGGCGCGGTGGCGGCAAGGGACAGCAGGGTCGCGGCGCCGACCAGCAGTGATCGCCGGGCGGTCTTCGTGGATGCGGGCACGACCGAGAACGTACCGGTACCGGCCCGGCAAGCCCCGCCCCAGCCCCGGTGACGAAAGCGGGCACCGGATACTGGAGGTATGAAACTCAGCCGCCCGGTCTCCTGGTTCCTGCTCGCCTTCGGGGTGTGGAGCTGGTTCATCTGGGTCACTTTCGTAAAGAACCTGGTCAAGGACGGCAGCGGGCTCGCCTTCCACGACGGCCATCCGACCGCCTACTTCTGGGTGCACCTGCTGCTGGCGATCGTCTCCTTCGTATTGGGGACGGTCATCGGGGTCATCGGGTTGCGCGGTCTGCGGGCCCTGCGCCGGGAGCCGTCGCCCATGTGACCGGAATCTCTCCTCTCAGCTATGGATGAGTTGTGAAGGCTCGGCGGATGCCGAGCGGAGACAATGTCTTGGGCAAGTTCTTCCACAACTGGTCAGAAAGCCCTTCCCATGCCGAAACACCTGTGATTAGGTGAGCCGCGTCACTTTAGGGGAGTGGCTCGATTTGTGCTGACCAGGGGTAGGGCCCGGCAAGGGTCTGGGGAGGGCACCACCATGCGATCGGTTCGCATGCGGATACTCGTGACGTTGCTCGTGCTGGGGATCGTGGGTATCGGCGGCTGGCAACTGCTGCCTTCGCAGGAGAACAAGAACAGGACCATCACCGTCGGGACGACGGACGCGGTCACGTCGCTCGACCCGGCCGGGGCGTACGACGCGGGGTCATGGGCCCTGTTCAGCAACGTTTTCCAGACACTGATGACGTTCGAGCCGGACGGCGTGGAGCCGGTGCCGGACGCGGCCAGGAGCTGCGCCTTCGCCGGCAGCGACCTGAAGACGTACCGGTGCACCCTGCGGGACGGGATCACCTTCCCCAGCGGGCGGGCGATGACGGCCGAGGACGTGAAGTTCTCCTTCGACCGGGTCAAGCGGATCAACTCCGACGTGGGTCCGTCGTCGCTGCTCGCCCTGCTCCGTTCGGTGACCGCGGACGACGCGCGGACCGTCACCTTCCATCTGTCGGCGCCGGACGCCACCTTCCCGCTGAAGGTCGCCACCGGCGCGGGCGCGATCGTGGACCGGGACACCTACCCGGCGAACACCCTGCGCAAGGACTCCTCGGTCGACGGCACCGGCCCGTACCGGCTCACCTCGTACACCAAGGACAAGCAGGCCCGCCTCGCGCCGAACCCGAGCTACAAGGGCTACCTCGGCTCCACCGGCCGCCCGATCGCCCTGCGGTACTACACCGACTCGGCCCAGCTCGACGCGGCGTGGAAGGCCAAGGACGTCGACGTGGCCTCGCGGACGCTGACGCCGAACGTGCTCGCCCGGATGAACCCGAGCGACCCGAACGAACGGGTCACCGAGTCCGACACGTCCGAGACCCGCAACCTGTACCTGAACACCCGCACGAACTCCCCGCTCCACGACGTGCGGGTGCGGCAGGCGGTCGCCTGGCTGGTCAACCGGGAGGAGCTGGCGGCCACGGTCTACCAGGGCACGGTGGACCCGCTGTACTCCCTGATCCCGACCGGCATCACCGGCCACACCACGTCCTTCTTCGACACCTACCCGACGCGGAGCGCGCAGAAGGCGCGCGCCCTGCTCACCCAGGCCGGGGTGAGCCTGCCGGTCCGCTTCACCTTCGCCTACGGCAAGGGCCAGGGGCCCGGCGAGCAGGAGGCCGCGGCGCTGAAGAAGCAGCTGGAGGCGGGCGGCCTGTTCAAGGTCGACGTCAAGGGCTACGAGTGGACGGACTTCCAGGAGCGGATGGCCGCGGGCAAGCTCGACGCCTGGGCCGTCGGCTGGGTCGCGGACTACCCCGACGCCGACACCTTCGGCCAGCCCCTCGTCGGCACCGGCTCCACCATGGCCACCGGCTACAGCAACAAGACCGTCGACCAGCTCATCCGCGACAGCCAGCAGTACGCGGACCGCAGCCGCGCCGCCTCCGACTTCGAGCAGATCCAGTCCACCATCGCGACGGACGTCCCCCTGATCCCGCTCTGGCAGCGCAAGGACTACACGGTCACCTCGGAGGACGTCGGCGGCGGCCAGTACCTGATGGACGGCACGGGCGTGTACCGCCTGTGGCGGCTGAACTGGATCTGATCAGCCGTCCTGGTCCCGTTCCCGCCCCGCGCCCGGTGCCGGCAGCAGTCTCGTCATCCCCGGCAGGAAGTCCGTGAACAGTTCGTGGACCTCCAGGACCAGGGGGCGCAGGACGCGGAAGCGGGAGAGGGTGACGCCGCGGGTGGTGAGGCGGGCGCCGCGGCGGGCCAGGCGGTAGCTGCGTTCGCGGTTCTCGGTGCGGTCGAAGATCCAGTACATGATGAGGCCCATCTGGGACAGCCACATCAACTCCGGCAGCACGTCGCGGAGTTCCTCCGGGACCTTGGCCCTGGAGCCGGCCAGGACCTCCCGGTGCACCTGGATCGCCAGCTCGCGCGCGTGCTCGCTCTCCTGGGAGAAGGGGCTCAGCGGACTGTCCGGATCGGCCGCGTTCTTGAAGAACTGCACGGCGAACTCGTGGTACGGCCGGGCGATGTCCAGCCACGCGGTGAGCACCCCCGCGAGCCGCGCCTCCAGATCCGTCTCCCGCTCCAGGATGCCTCGGATCGCCTGCCGGTGCTCGGCCGCGATCCGGTCGTAGAACCCCTGGATCAGGTGTTCCTTGCCCTCGAAGTAGTAGTACGCGTTGCCGACGGAGACCCCCGCCTCCTGGGCGATCGCCCGCATGGTGGTCTTGTCGTACCCCCGCTCCCGGAACAGCCGCATGGCCGTCTCCAGGATCAGCGCACGGGTCTGCTCGGACTTGCTGCTGGGGGTACCGGCCGCCTCGGGACCGTCGTTCTTCACGGGCACGTCACAGAGCCTAACCAGTGCCGCGCGAACGCCCGCCTCAGCCTCGGCGCCCCAGCTCGGGCCGCCGGGTGTAGTCGGTGAGACCGACCACGTTGCCCCAGGGATCGGCGATCTCCACCGTCCACCCGGTCGCCGTCTGGAACACCTCGTCCACCGGACGGATGCCCGCGGCGACCAGCCGCCGCGCAGCCACCCGCGCGTCCGGCACCTCCAGCCAGACGCGCGGCGAGGGCCACGGCGGACTGCGGTGGCCCAGCGCCTCCTCCACCCGCAGCAGGATGCCGGGTGTCTCCGCCCCCGCCCTGAGCAGCGCGATACCGGCCTCGTCGAACCGGAACCCCACCCCGAACCCGGCCCGCTCGTAGAACCCGACGGCCTCCGCGAGGTCCCCGACGGGGAGCAGTACGTTGTCGAACCCGAGCAGTTCGTACGACCCTTCGTCTGACATGTCGTCAGATTAGAGCGCCGTCCCCCGGGATTCCGTGATGACCGGGCCGTCGGGTCACATGCTGCTCAGCGAGCGGGCGTAGTTGACCTGCCCCATGATCGCCGGGAACGTCTCCGGACCGTGCGCCGGGATCATCGTCTGGTGGTGCCGGCCCGCGCTGGTCACGGTGACCTGGATGTAGCCCGTGGTCTTCCTCTCCTTCATCAGCAGGAAGAGCAGTCCGAGCAGGCAGAACAGGAAGAACACGATCGCGAGCACGATCGCGTGCGTCGGTATCTTCTCCTCGGTGTGCGACATGTCCGTCGCGTTCCATATCGCCCCGCGCAGCGGCAACTGCCCGGCCGGGGTGATGATCTGATCGCCCATCACCGTGATGTCGCCGATGGCGAGCACGGGTGCGCCGCCCACCGGCACCGGCGCGCCCGCCCCGGGCGCCGCCGGCTGCTGCGGGAAGCCGTATCCCTGGGCGGGCGCGCCCGGGGCGGGGTATCCGTACCCGGGCGGCGGCGTGTCGGACGGCCCGGGCGGATGACCGGGGCCCCAGTCGCCGGCGCCGCTCTGGTACGGGTTCTGCTCGGTCACGCTGGTGCCCCCGGTGTGTGCTGAAAGGCTCGGATAGAGACGAAGGGCCGTTCCCCCGAACGGAGGAACGGCCCTCGTATTGTGCCAGGCGACGCGTCAGTAGCGGCGGGTGATCAGCGCCCGCTTGACTTCCTGGATCGCCTTCGTGACCTCGATGCCACGCGGGCATGCGTCGGTGCAGTTGAAGGTCGTACGGCAGCGCCACACGCCGTCGCGGTCGTTCAGCACCTCCAGACGCTGCTCCCCGGCCTCGTCACGCGAGTCGAAGATGAAGCGGTGGGCGTTGACGATCGCGGCCGGGCCGAAGTACTGGCCGTCGTTCCAGAACACCGGGCAGGACGACGTGCACGCGGCGCACAGGATGCACTTGGTGGTGTCGTCGAAGCGGGCCCGGTCCTCCACGGACTGGAGGCGCTCACGCGTGGGCTCGTTCGTCTCCTTGGTGATCAGGAACGGCATCACGTCCCGGTACGCCTGGAAGAACGGCTCCATGTCCACGACCAGGTCCTTGAGGACCGTCAGGCCCTTGATGGCCTCGATCGTGATCGGCTTCTCGGGGTTGATGTCCTTGATCAGCGTCTTGCAGGCAAGGCGGTTCTTGCCGTTGATCCGCATCGCGTCCGAGCCGCAGATGCCGTGCGCGCACGAGCGGCGGAAGGTGAGGGTGCCGTCGATGTCCCACTTGATCTTGTGGAGGCCGTCGAGGACACGCTCCTTCGGGTCGATCTCCAGCTGGAAGTCTTCCCAGACGGCCTCCGCCGAGACCTCCGGGTTGAACCGGCGGATCCGGAAGGTGACCGTGATGTAGGGGGAGTCGGCGAAGCCGGGCTCGGGCCGGCCCGCCGCGTCCGCCTTGTCCAGAACAGGGGTAGCCATCAGTACTTACGCTCCATCGGCTGGTAGCGGGTCTGGACGACCGGCTTGTAGTCGAGACGGATGGACTCGGTGCCGTCGTCGCCCACCTCGCGGTACGCCATGGTGTGGCGCATGAAGTTGACGTCGTCGCGGTTCGGGTAGTCCTCGCGGTAGTGACCGCCGCGGGACTCCTTGCGGGCCAGCGCCGACGTGGCCATGACCTCGGCGAGGTCGAGCAGGTTGCCCAGCTCGATGGCCTCCAGCAGGTCCGTGTTGAACCGCTTGCCCTTGTCCTGGATCGACACGTTCTTGTAGCGCTCGCGCAGCTCGGCGATCTTCTCGACCGCCGTCTTGATCGTCTGCTCGGTGCGGAACACCATGACGTTGGCGTCCATGGTCTCCTGCAGCTCGCGGCGCAGCGTGGCCACCCGCTCGTTGCCGGTGGAGTTGCGCAGCCGCTCGATCTGCTCGACGACGAAGGACTCCGGGTTCTCCGGCAGCTCGACGAAGTCGGCCTTGTGGGAGTACTCGGCGGCGGCGATGCCCGCGCGACGGCCGAAGACGTTGATGTCCAGCAGCGAGTTGGTGCCCAGGCGGTTGGCGCCGTGCACCGACACGCAGGCGACCTCGCCGGCCGCGTACAGACCCGGCACGACGGTGGTGTTGTCCGCCAGGACCTCACCCTCGACGTTGGTCGGGATGCCGCCCATCGCGTAGTGCGCGGTCGGCTGGATCGGGATCGGGTCCGTGTACGGCTCGATACCGAGGTAGGTGCGCGCGAACTCGGTGATGTCCGGGAGCTTGGCGTCCAGCTGCTCCGGCGGCAGGTGGGTGAGGTCCAGGTACACGTGGTCGCCCTCGGGACCGCAGCCGCGGCCCTCGCGGATCTCCGTGTAGATGGAGCGGGACACGACGTCACGGGACGCCAGGTCCTTCATGACGGGAGCGTACTTCTCCATGAAGCGCTCGCCGTCCTTGTTGCGCAGGATGCCGCCCTCACCGCGGGCGCCCTCGGTGAGCAGGATGCCCATGCGCCAGATGCCGGTCGGGTGGAACTGGAAGAACTCCATGTCCTCCAGCGGCAGACCGCGGCGGTAGCACGCGGCCTGGCCGTCACCGGTCAGGGTGTGCGCGTTGGAGGTCACCCGGAAGAACTTGCCGGTGCCGCCGGACGCGTAGATGACCGACTTCGCCTGGAAGATGTGGATCTCGCCGGTCGCCAGCTCGTAGGCGACGACACCGGCCGACTTCTTGACGCCGTCGACCTCGGTGATCAGCTGGTCCAGGACGTAGAACTCGTTGAAGAACTCCACGCCCTCCTTGACGCAGTTCTGGTACAGCGTCTGGAGGATCATGTGGCCGGTGCGGTCGGCCGCGTAGCAGGCACGGCGGACCGGGGCCTCGCCGTGGTTGCGGGAGTGACCGCCGAAGCGGCGCTGGTCGATCTCACCCTTGGGCGTCCGGTTGAACGGCAGGCCCATCTTCTCCAGGTCGAGGACCGCGTCGATGGCCTCCTTCGCCAGGATCTCGGCGGCGTCCTGGTCGACCAGGTAGTCGCCGCCCTTGATCGTGTCGAAGGTGTGCCACTCCCAGTTGTCCTCCTCCACGTTGGCGAGCGCGGCGGCCATACCGCCCTGCGCGGCGCCCGTGTGGGAGCGGGTGGGGTAGAGCTTGGTCAGCACCGCGGTGCGGCTGCGCTTCGTCGCCTCGATGGCGGCACGCATGCCCGCGCCCCCGGCGCCGACGATGACGGTGTCGTACTTGTGGATCTTCATGATTCTCGCAGCCCCGTGCCTAGCGGATGTTCGGGTCGAAGGTGAAGATCACCAGCGTGCCCAGCAGGATGGTCCACACCGTGGCGGTGTACAGCAGGGCCTTCAGCCACATGCGGGACGCAGGCCGCTCGGCGTAGTCGTTGATGACCGTACGCAGGCCGTTGGCGCCGTGCAGCATGGCGAGCCACAGCATGGCCAGGTCCCAGACCTGCCACCAGGGGGACGCCCAGCGGCCGGCGACGAAGGCGAAGCCGACCTTGGAGACGCCGCCGTCCAGCACCAGCTGGATGACCAGGTGGCCGATGACGAGGACGACCAGCACGATGCCGGACAGGCGCATGAACAGCCACGCCGCCAGCTCGAAGTTGCCGCGGGTGGACTTCGGGGTCTTCTTGGTCCGCTTGCGCGGCGCCTCGATCAGCGGGGCCGGGTTGTCCACGTTGTAGACGGCGGCACCCTCGACGGGGCCGACCCCGGAGGCGGTGGTCTCAGTGGTAGACATCGGCGTCAGCTCCCGAACAGAACACGAGCGGCGTGGCCGAGCACGGGGTAGATCGCGCCGAGCATGAGCACGACCCAGACACCCATCACGGTCCAGAACATCTGCTTCTGATAGCGCGGGCCCTTCGACCAGAAGTCGACAGCGATGACGCGCAGACCGTTGAGCGCGTGGAAGAGGATTGCGGCGACGAGGCCGTACTCCAGCAGCGCGACGATCGGCGTCTTGTACGTGGCCACGACCTTGTCGTAGGCCTCGGGGGACACACGCACGAGAGCGGTGTCCAGCACGTGAACGAACAGGAAGAAGAAGATGAGGACGCCGGTGACTCGGTGAGCCACCCAGGACCACATTCCTTCCCGGCCGCGGTACAGCGTTCCAGCCGGCACGGAAGAACCCTCCGGGAGCGGGGACTAGGGCCGCGCCGGCTTCACTGTCGGTCGGGCCCGGCCGGGTACGGTCCACCGGCCCCCAGCATGGTATCCGTGTGACGCCGTGAGGCTTACAGGGGGCCTACCTGTGTGATCAAACTGGCACGCGGTTGGGCTAGCCGGTACGGGTGGCCCGTCCTGTCATCTGCCGGGTGCGGACGCGTTCGCGCCGGCCGCGCCCCGCGGCGGAGCCGCAGACAGACAGGGCCCCGCGCCCCTGAGGCAGGTGCTCAGTCGCCCCTTGGCGAGGTGCCGGAGTTCCTCCGCCGCTATGAGCCGCTCTTCCTCCGGATCGTTTGTCAATCGTGACCGGATGCGCTCAAGAGTGCGGTCGAGTGCCTCCGCCGGTGGGATGTCGCCCAGATAGATGACGAACACATGCCCGAATCGCGCCTCGTACGCCGCGTGCGCGGCGTCCAGGGCCATATGGGCGGCGGAGTACGTGTCCTCGGGCAGCTCCGGCAGGGACTCGTGGGACAGGGCCTCCGAGATGTCCGCCGGGGACAGGTCGTACGCCGCCTCGTCCGCCGCGGCCAGGAGGGCGTCCAGATCGGGGTAGGGGCGGTGGGCCGCGAGGCGGTGGGACCAGCGCGGGCTGTGCAGGCAGCGCAGCAGAAGGGCCCGGACCTCGGTGGCACGGGCCACGTTGAAGGCGTCGAGGGGCCGGGGCAGATGCGGCAGGCGGTGGGCGGGCAGCGTGGGTCCTCGCGTCACAGGTGGTGTGTGGCAGGGGAATGCTGTGAAAGGTGTGTCGTCAGGTTATCGAGAGTGGTAACTCTGTGTCCGCGCGATGCCTGAAATTCACCCGGACGGGAGAGTTTGTGAATGCTCGGGTGATCGTTCGAGTGGCGAGGGGCCTTACGTTGGCCGAGTGAGCCAGCACAGGCGCCGGGCGACGGCGCAACAGGTGAAGCGGAAGCGGACGGCGGTGGCGGCCGCGGTGGTCGGGACGGTCGCGCTCGGTACGGGTGTGGGGGTGTGGGCCGCGTCCGGCGGTGGCGGACAGGGCTCCTCCGGGCAGGCGACCGTCGCGGAGACGAGCCCGTCGCCCACCCGGTGGTACCCGATGTCCCGGGCGCCGCAGACGATCCCGGCGGTGCGCTCGCACACCCCGGCGCGCGGGCCCGGCTGGCGGCCGCGGCACGGCGACCGCGTGGTGATCGCCGACCCGGCGCTCGCCGACGAGGGCCGGCTGATCGCCGGTGAGCTGGGGATGAGCTACGCCGGCCGGAAGAACGACACCAGGGCGGGCGACGTACGGCTGTCCCTGGGCGGCGGGAGCGGCAACCCGGAGTCGTACACCATGACCGTCCAGGGCGGCCGGGTCGACATCAGCGGGCCGGGCCGGGCGGGCGTCTTCTACGGCACCCGCACCCTGAAGCAGGAGGTCCACGGCGGCGGCACGGCGCCGGAGGGCGTCGTGCGCGACGAGCCGGCCAAGCCGGTGCGCGGCTTCATGCTGGACATCGCGCGCAAGCCGTACTCCGAGTCCTGGATAGAGGACCGGATACGGGAGCTGGGGGACCTGAAGTACAACGAACTGGGGCTGCACTTCTCCGACGACCAGGCCTTCCGCATCGAGTCCAGCACCCACCCGGAGATCGTCTCCCCGGATCATCTCACCAAGGCGCAGGTCAGGCGGATCGTGGAGCTGGCCGACAGCCGGCACATCACCGTCGTGCCGGAACTCGACTCGCCGGGGCACCTGGGCGCGGTCCTCGCCGCCCACCCCGATCTCCGGCTGCGCAACGCGAACGGCGTGGTGACCAGGGGCGCGATCGACATCTCCAAGCCCGCCGCCGCCCAGCTCGTCGACGACCTGCTGAACGAGTACGCGGGCCTGTTCACCGGCGGCCAGTGGCACCTGGGCGGCGACGAGTACCAGGCGCTGATGGCGAGGAACCCCGAGACCGCCTATCCGCAGCTGGCCGCGGCCGCCCGGCAGAGGTTCGGCGCGAGCGGCAACGTCGCCGACCTCGCCACCGGCTGGCTCAACGACCGCGCCGCCACCGTCCGTGCCCACGACAGGACGCTGCGGGCCTGGAACGACGGCTTCTACCGCAGCGCCTCCGCCGTGCGGCCGGCCGGCGACCTCCAGGTCGCCTACTGGACCGGCAAGGAGATCGGCGCCCGGCCGCCGGAGGACTATCTCGCCGCCGGCCGCAAGCTGGTCAACTACAACGACGAGTTCCTCTACTACGTCCTCGGCCAGCCGCAGACCTTCGTCTATCCGACGGGACGGCGGATCTACGAGCAGTGGACCCCGCGGGTGGTGCGCGGCACCACCGCCGTCCCGGCGCGGTACGACAGCCAGATCCTCGGCGGCACCTTCGCGGTGTGGGGCGACTTCCCCGACGCCCAGACACCGGACCAGATCGCGGCCGGCATCCGGATGCCGCTGCGGGCCACCGTCCAGAAACTGTGGGACCCGGGCACACCGGCGCTCTCCTGGGCGGACTTCACGTCCCTGGCGAACCGGCTGGGCTGAGGGGCCGGTGCCGCGGGGGACCCGGGGAAACCGTGGGTATTCCGTGGACACGGAGTGATCTCCGGTCGTATCTTCCTGTGTTCGCATTTCCGGCGGGCCGCCGTACGCCGTACACCACCGCCCGCCGGTCACCGTCTTCACCTCGGGGGAATCCCACTCATGGCCACGCCCATGCCCGTCCCGCCCCAGTCCGCTCCGTCCCCGCCGCTTCCGCTCGGCGCCCGGCTGCGCTCGCCCGCCGGGCTCGGCCTGGCCACGGTCGTCCTGCTCGGACTGGTCGTCGCCGCCGACCTGTTCGCCTGCTTCGCGGACCAGATGGAGGCGAACGTCGCCCAGGATCTCCTCGGCGGCGTCGACGAGCGCCTGATCCGCCGGGCCGGCCGCACCGACACGCTCTACAACGCGGCCGGCGTCACGCAGGGCGTCACCCTGGTGGCCACGATGGTCGTCTATCTGTGCTGGCTGTGGCGGGCACGGCTGAACGCCGAGGTGTTCGAGCCGTACGGGCACCGTATGAAGCGCGGCTGGGTCATCGCCGGCTGGTTCGTGCCGATCGTGAACCTGTGGTTCCCGCGCCGGGTCGTCCTGGACGTCTGGACGGCCAGCGTCCCCCCGGGCGCGCGCGTGCGGACCACCGCGGTCAACGCCTGGTGGACCCTGTGGGTCATCGGCCTCCTCGTCGGCCGGGCCGCGTCCCGGCAGTACGACGCCGCCCACACCCCCGACGAGATCGGTGACGCCGCCCGGCTGATGCTGTCCTCCGACGCGCTCGACGCCGCGGCGGCGATGCTCGCCATCGTGGTCGTCCTGCACCTGACCCGGATGCAGCGGCACCGGCTCGGCGCGTTCCCCGGCGCCGCGCCCGTCTTTGGCTGAAACTCGATGGCTGTGACACTTCCGCCCGGTTGCACGCAGTAAGGGGAAGTGCGGGCTCCGTACCGGTCGGCGCCCAGACCAGGGAGGCTTCATGAGCCTTGAGGAACGGATCGCGCGGGCCGACGAGCGGGGACTGGCCGCCAGTGGGTTGGCCTGTTTGGATCGGTGCCTGCCGCTGCTCGACGGCGACGACGAGGTGCTGCGCCCGCTGTGGGGGAGCCTCGCCGACGGGTCGGACTGGGGCGGCCGTCTGAAGGAGGCGCGGGGCGCGCTCGGGGCCGGCGACGGCGAGCACGAGGAGGCGGCGCGGCTCGTCCGCCACATGCTGGACACGGTCCCGGCCGAGCGCACCGCCGAGGCCGTACGCCCCTGGGCGGAATCCTGTTCAGCCGCCTCCCTGCGCGTCCACCGCCTGCTCGACCCCGCAGCCGAGGGCGAGCCGGAGGACGCCGGGGCGCCCTCCCCGCTCGTCGCCGCCGAGCTGCGCCGCCAGCTCACCGTCCTGGAGCTCCTCGAAGGCCACGGCAAGCAGGGCCTGCGCCGAGCCCTCGACGTGTCGGGCGAGGGACGCCGGGTGCTGCGCGCGGTGGTCTCGCGCAGGGCTCGGGGGGTGCCGGAGACCGGGGCGTGAGGGCCGCACCGGGGAGTTGTGCCCGGGTGTGCCGGTCGTGCGGTGGCGGTGGGGCGGTCCTGCGACGGTTGGCGAAACACTTCCGCGACGGGTGACGAAATGCCCGCCCCGCTCGCTCTTCCCTATGTGAACGCCCATGTGACAGCCGCCGTGCCGGCCGAAGCGACCGACCGACCGCCCCACCGCGTGACCGACCGCGCGGCAGACCCCGAGCCGTTCCGGCGGCCCGCCGACGAGCGGACGGCCCCGCAGGAGACCAGGCCCCACGCCGCCGCGAAGCCGGTGCGCTGGGCGGCGGACGCGGTCGCGACCATGCGCGAGGGCGCCCGGGTGCGGCTCGACTACTCGGCACAGAGCCTGTGGCGCGTGGACCGGGTGATCGAGGAGATACGACGCGAAGGCGCGCCGATCGAGGCGGTCGACAGCGTGCTGCGCGGCTTCGGTGCCTACGCCGGCGAGGTGGTCGTGCGCCGCACCGGCGGCGAGTGGTGGGCGACCGGCGGCGAGCACTGGGTGCGCACGCCCGACGGCCGGCTCTGGGACCCCATCGAGGAGGCCCGGCGCTGCTTCACCGGCCATGGCTCGCTGCGCCTGCTGTGCCGGGACGCGACCGCCGACGCCTGACGGACCGTCCGTCGCGATCCCGGTGCCTGTCCTTCCGCTGTGACACTTCCGTGCGGGCGGACGCTGATGACCGTGGAGGGCGAAAGACACGGCCGGAGCGTGTCGCACCGTGCGGGACGCGCCATGCGGTGGCCATGAACTCGGCACGACGAGGACGGTCTTGGGCCAGGGAGGGGAACCCCGCAGCCGGTGGCCGCGGGACGGGGAGCTGGGCGCGGCCGTCGCGCGGGCCCAGGACGGCGACGAGGCCGCCTTCGCGGTGGCCTACCGGATCGTGCAGCCCGGCCTCCTCGGCTATCTGCGCGGACTGGTCGGCGAGGACGCGGAGGACGTGGCCGCCGACGCGTGGCTGGAGATCGCCCGGGACCTCGGCCGGTTCACCGGCGACGGCGCGGGCTTTCGCGGCTGGACCGCGACCATCGCCCGCCACCGCGCCCTGGACCATCTGCGCCGCCGCCGCGCCCGGCCCCGTACGACCGCGCTCGACCAGGACGTGCTGGACCGGGCGGCCCCGAACAGCACCCACGACCAGGCGCTTGAGTCCCTGTCCACCGCGCGCGCCCTGGAGCTGGTGCGCGCGCTGCCCCGGGACCAGGCGGAGGCGGTGCTGCTGCGGGTGGTCGTCGGCCTCGACGGCCCCGCCGCCGCCCGCGTCCTCGGCAAACGCCCCGGCGCGGTCCGCACCGCCGCCCACCGCGGCCTGAAACGCCTCGGCCGCACCCTGGCCCCGGAGCCGGGTGTGACGGATGCGGGCCCCGGCACGCTGGGGGAGTCGAAGTGAACGGCGCGGGGGACGAGGACGGAATCGCACATGGCTGAACGCAACGGCGGCGACGGACCGCCCGGCCACCGGCACGGCACCCTCGACGTCGAGGCACGCCTCGGCGCGGCCCTGCGCGCGTACGACCCCGACCCCGAGGCCGAGCACCGCGCCGTCGCCGCCTTCCGCACCGCCCGCACCCCAGGCGCCCGCCCGCCGCGGACCCGCCTCCGCGACGACTGGCGCACCCCGGCGTCCCCCCGCCGCTCCCTGCGCACCGCCCTGTCCCTGGCCCTCGCCTCCCTCGCCCTGGGCGGCGTCGCCACGGCAGCGATCGGGGTCTCCGGAAACCACCGGGACGAGCAGGGGGCGCGTCGGCCCCACCCCTCCGCGACGGCGACGCCCCCGGTGTCCGTCGCCCCGCCGTCCACCGCCCCGCCGTCCACCGCGACACCACCCCCGCCCGCCGAATCCGAACCCCCCTCCGCTCACCCGGCCACCGCCCAGGACACCCGGGCCCACTGCCAGGCCTTCGAGAAGGCCGCCCGGCGGGGCCACGCCCTGGACGCCACGGCCTGGCGACAGCTCGTCGCGGCGGCGGGCGGCCAGGAGAAGGTCGCGGCCTACTGCGCGGCCCGGAACGCGGATAGATCGGGCGCGGGTGAGGCGAGTTCGACGCGGGGCAGTCGCAAGAAGTGAGGTAAGGAGCCCCCTCCGGCGAGAGGGTGCCGCTTGGCGCGGGGTGACGCTTTCCGGGGCCATGGCGCCCCGGCCGGCCGGTCCCCGGCCCGCGCTAAGGGCAACGGCCGGGGCCGCCACCCCCCACAGGAGAGGCCCCGACCGTCGCTCTGAGGGCCGCTCGGCGACCCGTACTCTCTACAGCGCCGCGGGTGCGTTTTCTGTCACACCCCGGCCGCGCTCAGTCCTCTCCGGTGCTCACCCTGCGCACACCCGCACCCGGTCACGAGTTAGTTGCATCTTCTACGGACATGGACGGGGCAAGGTTTCACGCCGTAACGTGCCATTCGCGCCGACCAGGAGACAGGCGTAAAGGGAGTGCGGTGCTGGGGGACGACGCGGAGCTGACCGCCGCGGTGCGTGCGGCACAGGGCGGAGACGAGAGCGCGTTCCGTTCGGTGTACCGCGCGGTGCATCCACGGCTGCTCGGGTACGTGCGCACGCTCGTCGGCGATCCCGACGCCGAGGACGTGGCCTCCGAGGCATGGCTGCAGATCGCCCGCGACCTCGACCGGTTCAGCGGCGACGCCGACCGTTTCCGCGGCTGGGCCGCGCGGATCGCCCGCAACCGGGCCCTGGACCACATACGCATGCGCGGCCGCCGCCCCGCGATCGGCGGCGACGAGACCGAACTGACCGGCCGCGCCGCCGAGTCCGACACCGCCGGTGAGGCCATCGAGGCGCTCACCACCGGCAGCACCCTCTCCCTCATCGCCCGGCTCCCGCAGGACCAGGCCGAGGCGGTCGTGCTGCGCGTGGTCGTCGGACTGGACGCCAGGACCGCGGCCGAGACCCTCGGCAAACGCGCCGGCGCCGTCCGCACCGCCGCGCACCGCGGCCTGAAACGGCTCGCCGAAATGCTCGGCGACGACCCCGAGACGGCGGGCGTGCTCGACGCGCTGCCGCCCCAGCGGGACCCCGAGCAGCCACCCCGGCGGGCCTCCCGGCGAGAAGCCCAGCGGCAGCGCGAGCGAGCACCCCAGCAGGACCCCGAACGAGAACCGCGCCGAGGCGCGGTGACGTCCGCCACTGTGACGCATACGCGCACGCGGACGCAGAAGGACATGTGATGGCCGACGAGCAGGACAAGTGGCTCAACCGGGAGACGGCGGAACGCCTGCTGCGCGGTGAGCCTCTGGAAGCCGTCGACCCCTCCGCCCGTGACCAGGCGGAACGCCTTTCCCGGATGCTCGGCGCACTGTCCGCCGAGGCCGCCCCGGCCCCCCACGAACTCCCTGGCGAACAGGCCGCCCTGGCCGCGTTCCGCAAGGCCCGCCAGGCCGCGGCGGACGAGCGCACGGCCGCCCTCGCCGCGGGCGGCACCGGCCGGCGCGCGGGCGCGCGGGGACACGACGCGGGTGCGATCCGCGGCGGCGCCCCGACCCGCGCCGGAGTCAGCCGCCCCCGCTGGGGCCGCCCGGTGCGGCTCGCGCTCGCCGCGGTGGTGGCCGCCGGCACGCTCGGCGGGGTCGCCGTGGCCGCCGGCACCGGGGTGCTGCCCACGCCGTTCGACCGGGAGCGGCCCGGTCCCGCGGCCACCGCCACCACGGACACCGCGGACCGCCCGCCGGCCACGGCCGCCCCGCAGGCGTCCGGCGGCCCCGGTGCCCCCGGTGCCCCCGGCGGCGCGGACTCCGGTCGCCCCGACGGCGGCGACCGGGCCGACGGCGGCGGAACGGACGGCCGTCCGGGCACGAGCGCCCACCCCCGCACCGGCACCGCCACGCCCGGCGGCCGCTGGGAGGGCGCCGTCAGCGCCTGCCGCGATCTGCGCTCCGGCGCCGGACTGAACGCCGACCGAAGACGCGCCCTGGAGCACCTCGCGGGCGGCTCCGCCCGGCTGAGCCAGTACTGCAAGCTCGTCCTGTCCACCGGCGACCACGCCATCGGCAGCCCGGCCCAGGGCACGAGGCGCGACAGCGGCGGCCGGCGCCAGGAAGCGGGTCAGGGCTCCGGTAACGGCGGCAACGGCGCGGGCGGCGACGACGAGAGCCACCCCGGCGACGGCGGCGGTACGGGAAACGGTGGCGGCACCGGCATCGGCAAGGAGCGCATCCGGCACCGCGGCCCCGCCGTACCGGCACCCGCCCCGCGCGGCCCCGCACCCGCCCCGCGCGGCCCCGCACCCGCCCCGCGCGGCCCCGCACCCGGTTCGGGCGATGGCCCCGGGGGTGGCCCGGGAGGCGGCTCCCGCGGCGGTTCCGGCCGCGGCCACGGCAGGTCCGCGTCCCCCGCCTCCCCTTCGCCGACCCCCGCGCCCCCTCCGGCTCCCGCCCCCGCTCCCTGAGCAATCTTGATCGCCACCACCCCTCTGACCTGCCCTTTTAGGAAGTCGCGAAAGTTTTTCCGCGCAGGGTGTGACACTTTTGAACCCCGGGGCGCAGTACTGAGTGAGCCGACTGGTCATCGGCCGTAGCACTGAGCCGGGGTTCCCCCCGTACCCGCGGCTCGTGCCCTGGCGCGGGCGGGACATGTTCCCCCGGTCCCGCCCGCGCCCCAAAGCCCGTCCGCTGACCGGGCTCACCGGTACACGACGACCTTGTCGCCCACCCGGACCTCCGCGAACATCTCGGCGATCGCCGTCTCGTCCCGTACGTTCACGCACCCGTGCGAACCCCCGGCATAGCCGCGCGCCGCGAAGTCGTACGAGTAGTGCACCGCCTCGCCACCGCTGAAGAACATCGCGTACGGCATCGGCGAGTCGTACAGGGTCGACACATGGTGCCGTGACTTCCAGTAGACGTGGAAGGTGCCCTCGCGGGTCGGGCTGTACCGCGTGCCGAAGCGCACGGCCACGGTGGACACGGTCCGCCCGTCGATCATCCAGCGCAGCGTCCGGCTGGTCTTGCTGATGCACAGCACCCGCCCGGTCAGACAGCGCGGATCGGGCGCGGCGGCGGGCTGGCCGCCCATCAGGTACAGCTCCCACCTGCCCGGCGCATGCGTCATCGCCACCAGCCGCCGCCAGGTCACGGCGTCCGTCTCGCCGGTCACCGGCAGCCCGCGCTTGCCCTGGAAGCCCCGTACGGCCCGCTCGGTGAGAGCGTCGTACGACCCCGTGGGCCCGTCGAACAGCCAGTCCAGCTGCCGCAGCCGCGCCTGGAGTCCCCGTACCCCCACCCCGCTGTCCCCGGGCCTCCACAGCACTCCCGAGCCCCCGGCGGACACCGGGCCCCGGCCCAGCGGCCGGCCGTCGGCATCCAGTGGTTGCACGGTGCACCCGCAGAGCGCGGCGAGCGCGGCAAGCACTCCGAGCGCGGCGGCGGTCCTGCCCCTCGTCCTCATCCCCGAATGCTTCCCCGCGTGACCCCGGCGGAACTACGAGGCATGGTGAGGAGGTACGGAACGTACCGCGGAGGCGCTCATGGCACGTGAGTCGGAGTCCGGTCTGCCGATCGAGCCGGTCTACGGGCCGCAGGACCTGGCCGGCTGGGACCCGGCCGAGAAGCTCGGGGAACCGGGGGCGTACCCGTTCACCCGCGGGGTCTACCCGAGCATGTACACCGGCCGCCCCTGGACGATGCGCCAGTACGCCGGCTTCGGTACGGCGGCGGAGTCCAACGCGCGCTACCGGCAGCTGATCGCCCACGGCACGACCGGTCTGTCCGTCGCCTTCGACCTGCCCACCCAGATGGGCCACGACTCCGACGCGCCCCTCGCGCACGGCGAGGTCGGCAAGGTCGGCGTGGCGATCGACTCGATCGAGGACATGCGGGTGCTGTTCGAGGGCATCCCGCTGGACCAGGTGTCCACGTCCATGACGATCAACGCCCCGGCCGCCCTCCTGCTGCTGCTGTACCAGCTGGTGGCGGAGGAACAGGGCATCCCGGCGGACAGGCTGACCGGCACCATCCAGAACGACGTGCTCAAGGAGTACATCGCCCGCGGCACCTACATCTTCCCGCCCAGACCCTCGCTGCGGCTGACGGCGGACATCTTCCGGTACTGCACCGCCGAGATCCCGAAGTGGAACACCATCTCGATCTCCGGCTACCACATGGCCGAGGCGGGCGCGTCCCCCGTGCAGGAGATCGCCTTCACCCTCGCCGACGGCATCGAGTACGTGCGTACCGCGGTCGCGGCCGGCATGGACGTGGACGACTTCGCGCCGCGCCTGTCCTTCTTCTTCGTGGCCCGTACGACGCTCCTGGAGGAGGTCGCCAAGTTCCGTGCCGCGCGCCGGATCTGGGCCCGGGTGATGCGGGAGGAGTTCGGGGCGCGGAACCCCAAGTCGCTGATGCTGCGCTTCCACACCCAGACCGCCGGGGTCCAGCTCACCGCGCAGCAGCCGCAGGTGAACCTGGTCCGGGTCGCCGTGCAGGCCCTCGGCGCGGTCCTCGGCGGTACCCAGTCCCTGCACACCAACTCCTTCGACGAGGCGATCGCCCTGCCCACCGCCACGTCCGCGCGGCTCGCCCTGCGCACCCAGCAGGTGCTGGCGCACGAGACGGACGTGACCGCGACCGTCGACCCCTTCGCCGGTTCCTACGCGGTGGAGCGGATGACCGACGAGGTGGAGGCGGCGGCCGTCGAGCTGATGGACAGGGTGCGGGAGCTGGGCGGCGCGGAGGCCGCGATCGAGCAGGGCTTCCAGAAGGCCGAGATCGAGCGCAACGCCTACCGCATCGCCCAGGAGACCGACTCCGGGGAGCGGGTGGTCGTCGGCGTCAACCGCTTCCGGCTGGACGAGGAGGAGCCGTACGAGCCGCTGCGCGTGGATCCGGCCATCGAGGCACGCCAGTGCGAGCGCCTCGCCGCCCTGCGCGCCACACGCGACCGGGGCGCGGTCGATTCCGCCCTGACCGCCCTGAAGAAGGCCGCCGAGGGCGAGGACAACGTCCTCCACCCCATGAAGGAGGCCCTGCGGGCGCGGGCCACGGTGGGCGAGGTGTGCGGGGCGCTGCGGGAGGTGTGGGGGAAGTATGTTCCGAATGATGCCTTTTGATCGGGTGTCCGAAAGGCGCCGGCGGACCCCGGCCGGGGTGCGGTGTCATACCCCCGTGCGAGACTCCTCCCCATGTTCGGTGTCGTCCATCTCCCCACCTATCTCGCGGGCGTGGCCCTGATCGTGCTGCTGCCCGGCCCCAACTCCCTCTACGTGCTGTCCGTCGCCGCCCGCCGCGGGGTGCGCACCGGGTACACCGCGGCCGCCGGGGTGTTCTGCGGGGACACCGTGCTCATGATCCTGTCCGCCGCCGGTGTCGCCTCGCTGCTCCAGGCCAACGCCGTGCTGTTCGGGATCGTGAAGTACGCCGGCGCCGGCTATCTGACCTGGCTGGCGATCGGCATGATGCGGTCCGCCCGGCAGATGTGGCGGACCCGGCGGGAGCAGGCGGCCGAGGAGACGGCGGCCCCGGCGGTGGCCGCCGAGGAACGCCCCTACCGCCGCGCCCTCGTCGTCAGCCTCTTCAACCCGAAGGCGATCCTGTTCTTCGTCGCCTTCTTCGTGCAGTTCGTGGACCCGGCCTACGCGTACCCGGCCCTCTCCTTCGCCGTCCTCGGCGCCTTCGCCCAGGCGGCCAGCGTGCTCTACCTCAGCGCGCTCATATTCGGCGGCACCCGCCTCGCCGCCGCCTTCCGCCGCCGCAAGCGCCTGTCCGCGACGGCCACTTCGGCGGCCGGCGCGCTCTTCCTCGGCTTCGCGGTGAAGCTGTCGCTGGCTTCGTAGCCCTCCCGGGGGCGCGGCTCGGCGGACGCCGTCGAGGCACGCCGCCGGGTCCCGCGTCACCGTCCCGCCCGCCCGGCCGACGTACCCGTCCGGACGGACCAGGAAGACGCGGGGGCCACAGGACCCGGGCGCGTGCGGCAGGGTTCGTACGCCGGGACGCGGGGGAGCGGTCGCGCCCAGGAGGGTCCGGCGCGGGCCCCGGAAGGTGTCGAAGAGGCGGGCGCCGGACACCGCGCCGTCCGGTGCGCGGTCTCCGGCGTGCACCGGTCCCGGGCCGGTGCGCGTCCCGGCGCCGAGCGAGTGCTCCGGTCGGCCGACGCCGAGTCGGACGGCCGGGGGTACTCAGCGCCGGGCGGCGCGGGCGTTGCGGATGGCGCGGGTGAGGACCGGCGGGAACAGGTCCACGGCGACCCGGCGGGCCCGCCGGCCGGGGCCGCGGCGCGGCCCCGGGGCGGGCGCGGTCGGGGCCGGTGCGGGGACGGTCGGGGCCGGTGCGGGGATGGCGGCGGGCGGTTCGGCCGCCGCGGACCCCTCGGCCTGCTCGGCCGTCCCGGGCTCCTCCTGTGCGTGCTTGGACGGCGGGAACGCGGGGGCCCGCATGTGCTTCGACTTCAGCCGGATGATCCGGTGTCCGGCGGCCTCCTGGACGCTGAGGTGGCAGTCGGAGCGGTCCCGGACCATCTCCAGCAGCGCGTCCTGCACCGGCTCGGGGTCGCCCCAGGTGCCGTAGAGCTTCTGGGTGCTCAGGCAGATCGGACGCAGGCCGCGGTTGAGCACGGCCTCCCAGGCGGCTATGGAGACCCCGGGCGTGTGCTCGGAGCGGAAGTCGTCCAGGACGACGACGCCCTCCGGGAGCAGCAGGTCACGCGCCGCGCCGATGTCGCCGTGCACATGCTCGTACAGGTGCGAGGCGTTCGATGTGCACGAACCGGCAGGAGGCCGCCTCGACCTCCTCCGGGACCACCGAGCCGGGGCCCTGGAGGACGCGCGGCAGCTCGTCGTGGAAGGAGAGGTGGTTCTCCTCGAAGCGGGCCCGGGTCAGCGCGCTGTACGACTTGGTCGCCTCGGCCCCGACCTCCAGCAGGTCGCCCCGCGTCCCGCCGGCCTCCTGCCGGGTCAGGAACCAGTCGAAGAGCATCTGGTCGAGCACGGGGAACCAGCCGGGGACGTCATCGAGCCGGCGGGGCGGACGCGTTGTTTCCTGGATCGTGGCCATGCGGAGCGGGTACTCCCTCGGTACGACGGTCTGTGGAACCCCTGCGAGGCCCTGTGGGGCGCGGGTGGCAAGGGCTCCACGGTGCCTGCCCGAGGGACCGCTTCAAAACCCGACGCGTGGTGAACGGCTCGCCGACTTCGTGTCCTTCAGCGCCCGTTTGAGCCGCGGCCCGAAGGGTTTCTCCACCAGGCGGTGGATCAGCCAGGCCAGCACCAGCATGGCCAGAATCGTCGCCCCGAGGGTGGGCAGCGGGGGCAGGCCGAGGGCGCGGTGCAGGACGCGGATCACGAACCAGCCCAGGTGTTCGTGGATCAGGTAGAAGGGGTACGTGAGGGCGCCGGCGGTGGTCAGCCACCGCCAGGAGGCCCAGCGGGTCCAGCCGAGGGCCACCGCGGCGACCGTGGCGAAGGCGAGGGCGACGATCAGGACGACCACGTAGGGGTCGCGGTGGAAGTCGGCGTGGGCGGTGGGGTGCCACAGGCCGCGGGTGGCCTCGCTCTGGCCGAGCAGCAGGGACACCGCGACGATGCCCCACAGCAGCAGGTCGCCGCCGAAGCGGTGGATCAGGTAGAGCGCGAGGCCGCCGATGAAGAAGGGCGCGTACTCGGGCATGAGGACCTGGTCGGTCAGCTCGTTGCCGGTCGTGCGGCAGACCGCGACCGCCAGCGTCCACACGGCGCAGAACAGCACCACCCGGCGGTAGGTGACGCCGCGCAGGACGACGAGCAGGGCGAACAGCGCGTAGAAGCGGACCTCGGCCCACAGCGTCCAGCACACGCCGAGCACACGGGTCGCGCCCATCGGCTGCTGGAGCATCGTCAGGTTGACCAGGAACTCGTCCAGGCGGACCGGCTCGATGACGGCCGGGAGGATCAGGGACGCGCCGGTGACCAGCACCAGCGCGACCCAGTAGGCGGGGTAGAGGCGGGAGACCCGGGAGCGGAAGAAGTCGCCCAGGGTGCGGCCCCAGCTGCTCATGCAGATCACGAACCCGCTGATGACGAAGAAGAACTGCACACCCAGGTTGCCGTAGACGGACACCCGGGACAGGGCGGGGAAGATCCCGGCCGGGCTCTGGTGCCAGGACTCGGAGACCGTGCCGCCGCGTCCGGTGTAGTGGTAGAGGCAGACCATCAGCGCGGCCACGAGCCGCAGCCCGTCCAGCGCGAGCAGCCGGCTGCGGCGTTCGACCCGCGCGGGGGTGGCCGTCACCTCGGTGGGGGGTATCGGGACGCCGTCGAGGGCGGAGGAGGAAGTGGTCATGGCGTTCAGCGCCGCACCGTCTTGCGCAGGCCGCGCGCCTTCTTGGCCACCCTGCGCACGGTCGCGTTGCGCGGGATGAACGCCAGCTGCGCGGGGATGCCGCCGGGCAGGGCGAGCGAGGTCAGCCGGCGGCGCTTGAAGTAGCGCGAGGTCCGCGGGCCGAAGTTCGCCGCGAGCCAGGTCTCCGTCTCCGCGCGCAACCCCGGCAGGATCTTCGACTGCATCGCGAAGCCCACCGCACGCACCAGCGCGCCCAGCCGGTCCACGTCCATGCCCCGGCGCCGCTCGGCGACCGCGGTCGCGTCGGCCAGGTCGGGCAGCAGGGCGTCCACGATCGTGACCGGGATCCGGTTGCTGTTCTCGTACGGCGTCAGCCGTTCCAGCAGCAGTTCGGTGCCCACCCGGGCGACCGGCAGGCCGTAGAGCGCGGAGGCGGTGAGCAGGGCCGTGGAGAAGCAGCCGACGACCAGCGCGGGACGCATCCGCTGGTACAGCACCTCGGCGAGGACCGGCGTGTCCACGACGGTCAGCTCGACGCCGAGCCGCTCCGCCTCCTGCTCCAGCGAGCGGGTGTAGCGGGCCGGGGCGGTGGGGTGCGGCTTGAACACGACCTTGGTGTGGCCCAGCGCGGTCGCGCCCTTCAGCATCCGCACATGCAGGTTCTCCTCCTGCTCGGCGGTGAGGATGTCCAGTGCCGACAGGTACTGCCCGAGCAGCAGCGCGGGCTCCTCGACGTCCGGCAGCTCCTCGGCGGCCGAGCCGAGTTCGGCGAGCACCTTGGTGAAGGCCGGGGTCGGGACCAGTTCGCCGGGCACTCCGAACTCGGTGAGCAGCAGCGGCGCGAGGCCCGGCACCAGGTCCAGGTGGAGCACCCGGTCGACGCGCGTGCCGACCAGCGGGTCGATCTTGTTGCGCGTCGGGCCGTAGGACATCAGGCCGTCCGCGTAGACCGTGACCGGCGCGCCGTTGAAGATCTGGCCGAGCGCCAGCGCCGGGTTGACCTGGATCGACTCGACCGCCAACTCGACGCTGTCGGTGCCCAGTCGCCACTCGTGCCGCAGGAAGCGTTCCCACAGCGGCATGTCGTCGACCCGGGGGGCCCAGCCGCCCGGGTGGAACGGGAAGATCGTCTCGTTGTACGAGACCACGTCGTCGAACCGGTCGCGCAGCCGCTCGAACCCCGGCATCTCGTCGGGACCCGGCGTGGTCTCGGGCGTCGCCGCGTTGTTGCAGACCAGCAGGATCCGCCGGTCGGCGGGGTCGAAGCAGCCGGAGTCCAGGGCGGCGGCGAGGGTGGCGATGCCGTACAGCGTCGACGCCTGGAAGATCTGGGTGGTCACGCGGCGGCTCCCGCGGCGGCGGGACGGCGGCGCAGCCGGCGCAGCTTGGTGGCGCGCTGGAGGTCCATGGAGTCCAGCGCGTCGTCCAGCACGTCCTGCGGCATGCGGCGCAGCGCGGCGGCACTCAGGGATTTCAGTTTCTTCGCCACCGCGGGCTCGAACCTTTCGATGGATCCCAGATGATGGGAAATGATGGCGCAATACGTACGGACCGCCTTCGGCAGCAGCGCGTCCGCGTCCCGGTCCTCGGCGGTTTCCGCGATCACCTGATCGAATGCCCGAATGAAATCGAGCTGGCGCACATCGCCGATCTGGGTGAGCGAGGAGGCGACCCCGCGCCGGTAGAACACGCCGAGCAGGCTCACCGCGGCGAAGGATTCCGCCTCCCGGTGCAGCTTCCAGATCCACGGCCGGTCCTCGGCCGTGCGCAGCCCGTCGGTGAAGTGCAGCAGGCCCCTGTCGACCAGCCGGCGGTGATAGGCGCCCGCCCAGGCGAACGCGTAGTCCACCGAGGTGGAGCGGTCCGCGGGCAGGATCGCCTCCCGCGGGTCGAGCGCCCGGCCCCGCCGGCCGACCGGCACCCGCTGCACCTGGCGGGCCCGCGCGGTGCACTGCACATGATCGGTACGGATGAAGTCGACTCCCAACTCCTCCATGGCGTCGACCAGTTGCCGGAAGTAGCCCGGGGCGAGCCAGTCGTCGCCGTCCAGGAACGTCAGGTACTCGCCGCGCGCCCGGTCGATGCCGGTGTTGCGCGCGGTCGCCAGACCTCCGTTCTGTTCGTGCCGGACGAGGACCGCCCCGGGCAGCTCGCGCTCCGCGCGCGCGAGAATCTCGGGTGTCCCGTCGCGGGAACAGTCGTCGACGAGAATGAATTCGAAGTCCTCACGCGCGTTCGCCCTCAGGCTCCTGAGCGTGTCGGGCGCGTATTGCTGCACGTTGTAGAACGGCACGATGACGGAGAGCTTGACCACGTCAGGGACGTTAGGGGGGATGCCCGTCATTCGTCTTGACGCCTTGCTTGATACTGGGTGAATGGCACATGGCGAAGCCGTGAACCAGGTCTTTTTCCGGGCCCTCCGCGAGCCGATTCGTCATTCGGCGGTGTGCTGTTAACCGTTTGTTGCATTCAGGTTGGGCGGAACGGCGGAATGGCTTCCTAGCGTCTTGGACGTGCCAGCAAGTGCAACGAAGTCCCTGCGGGTCGCCGTCCTGGCGGACTCCGACACCCGGTGGAAGTGGGGCGCGCTCACCGCGCAGCGGCTCACTCCGGCGGATGCCGAGGTCCGGCTCGACGGGTACCTCCTGCGCGGACGAGCCACCCCGACCGCCCGCCAGCTCCAGGAGGTCGGCGTCCGCGCCGACTCCCTCAGCGAGGTCACCGGCGTCGAGTTCCTCCACGCGATGGGCCAGGAGCCGTACGACATCCTGGTGCTGGCCCTGGTCGGCGGCGGAGTGCAGGCCATGCTGCACGGCCTGCGCACCGTGTGGGGCACCGGCCGGCGGCCCGTCGTCGTCACCGGCTACGTCGGCGTCGTCTACGAGAAGCTCGCCGACGGCCTGCTGCTGCGGCACGGCGCGGACCTGGTCCTCGCCAACTCCCGCCACGACGCGGACCGGTTCCGGGCCGTGTACGAGGGGGTCGGCGCGGACGCCTCCGCGGTCACCGAGGTCGCGCTGCCCTTCCTCGGCGGGGCGCCGTACGCCGGTGAACACGACCCGTACACCGTGGTGTTCGCGGCCCAGCCGTCCGTCCCGGACAACCGCCGCGACCGGGTCTACCTCCTCGACCGCCTCATCCGGCACGCCCGCAAGCACCCCGAGCGCGAGGTGCTGCTCAAGCTGCGCTCCAAGCCCGGCGAGCACACCACGCACATCGAGGAACTGCCCTACCAGAAGCTGGTCCAGGGCAAGGACGTGCCCGCCAACTTCCGCCTGGTGTACGGGCACATGGGCGAGGTGCTCGACCGTACCGACCTGCTCGTCACGGTCAGCTCCACGGCCGCCCTGGAGGCCCTGCACCGCCGGGTCCCCACGGTCGTCCTGACCGATCTCGGCGTGCGCGAGGCGCTCGGCAACCACCACTTCACCGGCTCCGGCTGCCTCGCCTCCTGGGACCAGCTCGACGCCGGACACCGGCCCGCCCCCGACGAGGAGTGGGTGGCCCGGCAGGGGGTCGCCGCCGACGGTTCGTACGACACCGCCTTCGACGCGGCCCGCGAGCGCATCGCGAAGCTGCTCGACCGGGCGGACGGGCTGCCGCCCCTGACCCCCTACTACACCCCCGAGACCGCGCCCGGCTATCTGCCCGGCATCCTCGCCCGCCACCACCTCGGCCCCGACGGCGCCCCGCTGCCCGGCGCGCCCACCGCCGACAAGGCACCCGGACCCGTGCGCCAGATCGTGCGCCGGGCCGCGCGCGGCGCCTACCGGCACGGCGTCCAGCGGGTCGCCCCGGTGATCCGGCGGATGGGGGAGCTGTGACCTCTACACAAGGAGTAGACCCCATGTCCGACCCGGAAGCGGGCCAGGGCGCCTCGGTGCGCCGGGTGCTCGCGGTGATCCCGGCCCGCGGCGGCTCCAAGGGCGTGCCCGCGAAGAACCTCGCCCCGGTCGGCGGCGTCCCGCTGGTGGCCCGCGCGGTGCGCGAGTGCCGCGCCACCCGCCTGGTGACCGATGTCGTGGTCTCCACCGACGACCAGGCCATCGCGGCCGCCGCCCGCGAGGCCGGTGCCGAGGTGGTGCTGCGCCCGGCCGCCATCGCCGGGGACACCGCGACCTCCGAGGCGGCCGTGCTGCACGCCATGGACGCCCACGAGGCGCTGCACGGCGCGGCCGTGGACGTGGTCCTGCTCGTGCAGTGCACCAGCCCCTTCATCGTCCGCGAGGACGTGGACGGGGTGGCCGGCGCGGTGCTGGAGAACGGCGCGGACACGGCGGTGACCGTGGCCCCGTTCCACGGCTTCGTCTGGCGCGAGGACGACACCGGGTCCGCGGGCGGGGTCGGCGTCAACCACGACAAGTCGTACCGCCCCCGCCGCCAGGACCGCCCCCAGGACTTCCTGGAGACCGGCACGGCGTACGCCATGGACGCGGCCGGTTTCCGCGAGCACGGGCACCGCTTCTTCGGCCGCACCGAACTCGTGCGCACCGACCCCGCGCGGGTGCTGGAGATCGACGACCCGCACGACCTGGCGAGGGCCCGCGCGCTGGCCCCCCTCTTCGACGCGGACCGCCCCGGTTCGCTTCCCGCGGCCGACGACATCGACGCGGTCGTACTCGACTTCGACGGCACCCAGACGGACGACCGGGTGCTGATCGACTCCGAAGGACGGGAACTCGTCTCCGTGCACCGCGGGGACGGACTCGGCATCGCGGCGCTGCGCAGGAGCGGCCTGAAGATGCTGATCCTGTCCACGGAGCAGAACCCTGTGGTCGCCGCCCGCGCCCGGAAGCTGAAGCTTCCCGTGCTGCACGGCATCGACCGCAAGGACCTCGCCCTCAAGCAGTGGTGCGAGGAGCAGGGCATCGCGCCGGAGCGCGTGCTCTACGTGGGCAACGACGTCAACGACCTCCCCTGCTTCGCCCTCGTCGGCTGGCCCGTGGCGGTCGCGAGCGCCCACGACGTCGTACGCGGCGCCGCACGCGCGGTCACCTCCCTGCCCGGCGGTGACGGCGCGATCCGAGAGATCGCCAGCTGGATCCTCGGCCCCTCTCTCGATTCCCTCCCCAAGTAAGGACACCCCCTGATGAGCACCAACTCCCGTCTGCGTACGTTCGGTTCGCGCGAGGTCGGCCCGGGTCAGCCCGTCTACATCTGCGGCGAGATCGGCATCAACCACAACGGTGAGCTGGAGAACGCGTTCAAGCTGATCGACGTCGCCGCCGAGGCCGGCTGCGACGCGGTCAAGTTCCAGAAGCGCACCCCCGAGATCTGCACTCCGCGCGACCAGTGGGACATCGAGCGCGACACCCCCTGGGGCCGGATGACCTACATCGACTACCGCCACCGCGTGGAGTTCGGTGAGGACGAGTACCGCCGGATCGACGAGTACTGCAAGGAAAAGGGCATCGACTGGTTCGCCTCCCCGTGGGACACCGAGGCCGTCGCCTTCCTGGAGAAGTTCGACCTGCCCGCCCACAAGGTCGCCTCCGCGTCGCTGACCGACGACGAGCTGCTGCGCGCCCTGCGCGCCACCGGCCGTACGGTCATCCTCTCCACCGGCATGTCCACCCCGAAGCAGATCCGCCACGCGGTCGAGGTCCTCGGCTCGGACAACATCCTGATGTGCCACGCCACGTCGACCTACCCGGCGAAGGCCGAGGAGCTGAACCTCCGTGTGATCAACACGCTGGAGAAGGAGTTCCCGAACGTGCCGATCGGCTACTCCGGCCACGAGACCGGCCTGCAGACCACGCTGGCCGCCGTCGCCCTCGGCGCCACGTTCGTCGAGCGCCACATCACCCTCGACCGCGCCATGTGGGGCTCCGACCAGGCCGCCTCCGTCGAGCCGCAGGGCCTCACGCGCCTCGTGCGCGACATCCGCACCATCGAGGCCTCCCTCGGTGACGGCGTCAAGAAGGTCTACGACTCCGAGCTCGGCCCGATGAAGAAGCTGCGCCGCGTCAGCGGTGTCGTCGCCGAGGCGGAGATCGCGGCCGCGGCCGGCGAGCCGGTCACGGTGTGAATCCAGGTCACTGACGACGGGACGGTCGTACCCCGATGAGCCCCCGCGCAGGCCGCACCGGCCACCCCTGCCGCACGCTCGCCTTCGTGGAGAGCCCGGTGCAGCTGCTGAACGTCCTGGAGTGGGCACACCTGCACGGGCTACGAGACCCGGACCCGGGCCCGGTGGGGGGCGCGGGGGCGGACCCGGTGCCGGGCGCGGACCCGCTGCCGCCGGTCGACCTCCTCCCGCCCGCCGGTCCCCTGCCCTCCGTGCCCGCGCAGATGCGGCGGACACCGGCCGGTGGAACGGCACGGGCCGACGGGGAGTCGCCGGACGGTGGGGCCTCTCCGGGCGGCGGCGGCCTCACGGTCGTCGTCCTGTCCCCGACCGACCCCATGACCCGGGGCCAGCTGCGCCGGATGGCCGACCTGGCGCGGGACGAGGGCTACCGGGTGCGCTGGGAGGAGGCCCGCGGCGGCCCGACCGCGCCCTTCGCCACCATCGGCGGCCTCGCGGGCCTGCTCCGCCGCGCCGAGCGCGTGGTCATGGGCGACCCCTTCTCCCGCTATGTCCAGCTGCTGCTGACCATCACCCGGGCGCGCGACCTGGTGGTGGTGGACGACGGCACCGCGACGATGGAGTTCGTCGCCCAGCTCGCCCGCGGCGAACGCCTGGTGCGCTGGCACCGCAAGGGCGGCCGCCCCGGCCCCCGCGACCTGCTCTTCGCGCCGGTCTCCTCCTCGGCCCGCCGCCGTCTGACCCCCGGCGCGCGCCGCCGGGTGGAGGTCTTCTCCTCGATGCCGGTGCACGAGACCCCCGAGGGCGTCACGGTCACGGCCAACGACTTCTCCTGGACCCGGGCCCGCTTCGGGCCGCCGCGCATCACCAAGGGCGCGGACATGGTGGGCACGTCCCTGGTGGAGACGGGCGTGGTCGACGGCGACTCCTACCTGGCGGCCGTCCGCACCCTGGCCAGGACCCACGGCACCACCCGCTACTTCGCCCACCGCCGCGAGAGCACGGAGAAACTCCACCGCCTGGCCACCGAGACCGGCCTGGAGATCGTCCGGCCCGACCTCCCTCTGGAGCTGATCGCCCGCCGCGGCCCCATCGGCCGTACGATCCTCAGCTTCCCCTCCACGGTCGTCCACACCCTCCCGCTGGCCCTGGCCGGCACCGGCGTCCGCGTCGCGGTGTGCGACATCGACCCGACCTGGCTCACGGAGAACGCCTCGCCACGGGCCCAGGGCTTCCTGTCGGGAGTGACGGGGACGGCGCGGGACGTGCACCGACTGACGTCGGTGAGCCTGGCGTAGGCCGAGTACGTCCAGCCGTCGCCGCGTCGGCTCCGGTCACGCGCCGGCGCGGGAGCCGAGGCGCTGGGCCAACGCGAGGACCAGGGCGCGGAGTTCGGTGGGGCGTTCGATGGTGAACGGGCGGTCGAGGGCGGCGAGGGCCGAGGGGAGCCAGTCGAGGCGTTCCACGCGGAGTTCGACGCGGAGCCAGCGCTCGTCCGTCCGGTCCTCGGTCGTCGCGGGTCCGTCGTCCGCCAGGGTCGCGACGGCGGCCGGGAGGTGGGCGCGGATCTGCTCCGGTGTGCCGTGGACGCGCAGGGTCACGGCGTGCCGGTACTCGGCCGTGGCGAAGCCGGACAGGACGCGCTGGGCGGGATCGGGCACCGGGGGCGCCTCGAAGGAGCCGGGCAGGGTCCTCGCGTCCACGACGCGGTCGAGCCGGAAGGTCCGGTCCTCGTCGAGCCGCGGATCGAGGCCCGTGACGTACCAGCGGCCCGCATGCGCGACGATCCCGTAGGCGTGCAGCGTGCGCTCGCTGCGGCGGCCGTCGCGGTCGGTGTACCGGATCGAGACCGGCCGGTGGTGGCGTACCGCGTCGGCGAGGGTGAGCAGGATCCCGGCGTCCGGGGTGGCGGGCTCGCCGGGCCGGTCCGTGAAGGCGAGGGTGTCCAGGAGCGCGTCGAGGCGCCGGGCGAGGTGCCCCGGCAGCACCCGGCGGATCTTGGCCGACGCCGTCTCGCTCGCCGTCCGCTCCGTCAGCCCCGCCCGGCGGCCGGCGGCCAGGCCGAGGAGTACGGCCAGTGCCTCGTCGTCACCGAGCATGAGCGGGGGCAGCCGGTACCCGGGGCCGAGCCGGTACCCGCCGTAACGGCCGCGGACCGACTCCACGGGCACGTCGAGGTCGATCAGCTGGTCCACGTACCGGCGCACGGTCCGGCCCTCGACGCCGAGCCGGTCGGCGAGCTCGGCCACCGTCCGGGTGCCGCCGGACTGCAGCAGCTCCAGAAGGGTCAGCACACGGCCGGTGGGGCGGGGCGCGCGGCCGGTGCGAGGAGGCATGGCCGCAGCGTAACGCCGATAGAGGACCGATTCTGTCCCCTATTCCTCCTAGCCTGCGGGGCGCAGCGGTTCCCCCAGCCAAGGAGATCACCATGGACTTCGTCTCGATCCGCGTCATCACCGGCGACGTCGCGCGCCTCGTCGGGTTCTACGAGCGGGCCACCGGGGTACGGGCCGTCCGGGCCACCGAGGACTTCGCGGAGCTCAGGACCCCCAACGCCACCCTCGCGATCGCCGGCACCCGCACCGTCCCGCTCTTCGCCCCCGGCGCCGCCCGTCCGGCGGACAACCACAGCGTGATCATCGAGTTCCGCGTCGACGACGTGGACCGCGTGCACCGGAACCTGACCGGCTTCGTCACCGATTTCGTCAACGAGCCCACCACGATGCCCTGGGGCAACCGCTCGCTGCTCTTCCGCGACCCCGACGGCAACCTCGTCAACTTCTTCACGCCGGCCGCGGTCCGGGGCTAGGCCTGCGCGCCAGGACGAACGTCCGCGCCCGGGTCTCCTCGCCCGACGGTTCGCGGCGCGTCGTCGCCGTCGGGGCCAGGCCCGCCTCGGTGAGGAGGGAGGTGACCCGGTCGGCGGTGCGCCAGTAGTAGTCGAGGGTGATCTCGTGGGTGAAGCGTTCCGAGAGGCGGAGGTGCGGGACGGTCTCGCCGGATTTCCGGGTCTGGAAGGCGATGAGGACCGGGGCGCCGGGGCGCAGGGCGCGGTGGAACTCGGCGAACGCCCTCGGCAGGTGGGCGTCGGGCACGTGGATCGTGGAGTAGAGGGCGAGGATGCCGCCGAGCGAGGCGTCGGGGACGTCCAGGGAGGTCATCGAGCCCGTGCGGAAGTGGAGTCCGGGGTGGGCCTCGCGGGCCAGCGCCACCATCTCGGGGGAGAGGTCGATACCGAACGCCGGGACCCCCAGTTCATGGAGCAACGCGGTGACGCCGCCGGGCCCGCTGCCCAGGTCGGCCACCGGGGCCGTACCCCGTGCCGACTCCGCGAAGGCCCTGAGCAGGCTCCGGTCCAGGGGGTGCAGGAGGCTGGAGGGGTAGTGCGCCGCGTAGTCCCTGGCGATCGCGTCGTAGGAGGCACGGGTCGTCTGGAGGAAGTCCTCGGTCGTGTCGGTCACGGGGCGCGACCCTAGTGGGTGCGGGCCGAGTGGAGGTCCGGTTCGTGGACATGGCGAGCGTGACTCGGCCAAGGCGTGGTATGCGTGGAAGGAGAAAAAAGTGGTTTTACCCATCACAGTCCACAGTCATGCGTCCAGCGGTCAGATTTTCTTCCCCTAACGGGCTGAACTTTTGTTGATCCAGGGGCAGTTGACCACCCGGGCGTCCTACCCTTCAGAGGGTGAAGCAATTGATGTCCCTAGAGTCCGAGGCCGGCCTCGCGGGGGATGTGCTCCCCGGCGTGCTGAGCGAGTCCCTGCACGCCGAACTCGTCGCGTTCCGCCGCGACTTGCACATGCACCCCGAGCTGGGCAACCAGGAGTTCCGTACGACCGCCGCGATCAAGGAGCGGCTGGAGAAGGCCGGGCTGCGCCCCCGCGTCCTCGCCTCCGGAACCGGACTCGTGTGCGACATCGGGCTGACAGAGGGGGAGCGGCCCGCCGTACCGGTGCTCGCGCTGCGGGCCGACATCGACGCGCTGCCGATCCCGGACACCAAGAGTGACTGCCCGTACCGCTCCACCGTGCCCGACCGGGCGCACGCGTGCGGTCACGACATGCACACGACCGTGGTCCTCGGCACCGGCCTCGTCCTCGCCGACCTGCACGAGAAGGGCCTGCTCACCCGCCCCGTACGGCTGATCTTCCAGCCCGCCGAGGAGGTGCTGCCCGGCGGCGCCCTCGGCGCCATCGAGGACGGCGCGCTCGACAGGGTCGGGCGGATCCTCGCCGTGCACTGCGACCCCCGGGTCGAGGTCGGCCGCGTCGGGCTGCGCCACGGCCCCATCACCAGCGCCTGCGACCGCCTGGAGATCGCCCTGGACGGGCCCGGCGGGCACACCGCCCGGCCGCACCTGACCACCGACCTCGTCACCGCCGCCGCCCGGGTCGCCGTCGACGTCCCCGCGCTGATCGCCCGCCGCGTCGACACCCGCGTCGGGCTCGCCCTCACCTGGGGCCGCATCGAGTCGGGCCACGCCCCGAACGTCGTACCGCAGCACGCGGAGCTGGCCGGCACGGTGCGCTGCCTGGACCTGGAGGCGTGGCGGCAGGCCCCCGACATCGTGCACGCGGCCATCGACGAGGTCGCCACCATGCACCGGGCCAAGTCCGAGATCAACTACGTGCGCGGGGTGCCGCCGGTCGTCAACGACAAGGACTCCGCCGACCTGCTGCGCCGCGCGATGGCCGCGCGCCGGGGCCGGGAATCCGTGGAGAGCACCGAGCAGAGCCTGGGCGGCGAGGACTTCTCCTGGTACCTGGAGCACGTGCCCGGCGCCATGGCCCGGCTCGGCGTGCGCCGCCCCGGCGAGCGCACCGTGCGCGATCTGCACCAGGGCGACTTCGACGCCGACGAGCACGCCATCACGGTCGGCGTGGAGATGTTCACCGCGGCGGCGTTCCTGGACGACAGCGTCGACTGACAGGGCTGCGCGGCGACCGCTCCGGGGGACGGCTCTTCCTGAACCGCCCCGGGAGCGGCCGTCCCGCTCCTGGAGCGCACGCCCGCCCCGGCGCAACACGTTCGCAAGCCAATCGTGCGCTGTGCGCAACAGAGGTGTGAGAGGACTCGGAGCACGAGTTCAGATGCTGTTTGCCTCGAATCGATAACGGCTTCGAGAGAGGGTTTTTTGCGACATCTACGCGCGTTACGATGCCGCGAAGCCGTCGCCGCCGGGGTGTTCGGCTCAAGCGCCGACATGGCGCTCAGGTCAGGTGAAGGAGCCTTCCCGTGCGCCGGGTAGCCAAGCTTTCCGCTGCGTGTCTCGCCACCGCAGCCCTCGCCCTTTCCGCCACCGCGTGTGGCAAGACGTCCTCCGAAGAGAACAGCTCGTCCTCGCCCTCGGGCAGCGCCAAGGGTGGCATCAAGATCGGTCTCGCCTACGACGTCGGCGGCCGTGGCGACCGGTCCTTCAACGACTCCGCCGCGCGCGGTGCCGACAAGGCCGAGAAGCAGTTCGGCGGTTCCATCAAGGAGCTGACCGCGAAGACCTCGGACACCCCCGCGGACCGGGTGCAGCGCCTCACGGACCTGGCCCAGGCCGGCTACAGCCCGATCATCGCCGTCGGCTACACCTATGCGCCCGCCGTACAGCAGGTGGCGAAGCAGTTCCCGAAGACCTCCTTCGGCCTGGTCGACTCCGTCGTGGACGGCAAGAACGTCGACAGCATCACGTTCACCGAGGAGCAGAGCTCCTACCTGGCCGGTGTCGCCGCCGCGCTGAAGACCAAGAAGGCCCACGTCGGCTTCATCGGCGGTGTCGACAACCCGCTGATCAAGAAGTTCGAGGCCGGTTACGTCCAGGGCGTGCACGACACCAACCCCAAGGTGAAGGTCGACGTCCAGTACCTGAGCCACGGCCAGGACACCTCCGGCTTCTCCAGCCCGGACAAGGGTCAGCAGGCCGCGCAGGGCATGCTCGACAACGGCGCCGACGTCGTCTACAGCGCGGCCGGCTCCTCCGGCACCGGCGCCATCGAGGCCGTCAACGGCGTCAAGGGCGCCTGGGCGATCGGCGTGGACTCGGACCAGTACAACATCCCGGGCATGGAGAAGTACAAGAGCTCCATCCTGACCTCCGCGGTCAAGAACGTCGACGTCGGCGTCTTCGACTTCATCCAGTCCGTCAAGGACGGCAAGCCGCTGGCGGGCAACAACGTCTACTCCCTCGCCAAGGGCGGTGTCTCCCTGGCCACCAGCGGTGGCTACCTGAAGGACATCCAGCCCAAGCTGGACGCCGCCAAGCAGAAGATCGTCGACGGCAAGATCAAGGTCAAGACCACCCCTTGATCTGACCCGAGCGACAGGTAAGGGTCCGGCCCGCCCGGACCCCGGCTCGGCGCGGGGAGCCGTTCGCGGCCCCTTCGCCGAGCCATAACAATGTGTCAACTCTACGCGTGTAGCGCGGAGTTGCCGCGCTAGCGTCGCCGACGCCTGCCCTCCCTCCCCTACGCAGCCCCTTTCCCCGAGGAGAGTGCGCCATCAACGCGTCCAGCCCTCCCGCTGCCGTCGAACTGCGCGGCATCACCAAGCGCTTCCCCGGCGTCGTCGCCAACCGCGACATCGACATCACCGTGGCCAAGGGCACCGTCCATGCCCTGTGCGGTGAGAACGGCGCCGGCAAGTCCACCCTGATGAAGATCCTCTACGGCATGCAGCAGCCGGACGAGGGCACCATCACGATCGACGGCGAGCAGGTCGTCCTGCACAACCCCGCCGACGCCATCGCCCGCGGCATCGGCATGGTGCACCAGCACTTCATGCTCGCCGACAACCTCACCGTGCTGGAGAACGTCGCCCTCGGCGCGGAGAAGCTGTACGGCATCGGTGGCAAGGCCCGCGCGAAGATCAAGGAGATCTCCGACGCGTACGGCCTGAACGTGCGGCCCGACGCCCTCGTCGAGGAGCTGGGCGTCGCCGACCGCCAGCGCGTGGAGATCCTCAAGGTCCTCTACCGCGGCGCCAAGACGCTCATCCTGGACGAGCCGACCGCCGTGCTCGTGCCCCAGGAGGTCGACGCCCTCTTCGACAACCTGCGCGACCTCAAGGCCGAGGGCCTCACCGTCATCTTCATCTCGCACAAGCTGGGCGAGGTGCTGTCGGTCGCCGACGAGATCACCGTCATCCGGCGCGGTACGACGGTCGGCACCGCCGAGCCCTCCTCCACCACCCCCCGCCAGCTCGCCGAGATGATGGTCGGCAGCGAGCTGCCCACCCCGGAGACCGAGGAGTCCACGGTCACCGACATCCCGATGCTCACGGTCGAGGGCCTGCACCTGAGCCAGACCGACCTCGACGGCATCGAGCGCGTCATCCTCGACCAGATCTCCCTGACCATCCACAAGGGCGAGATCCTCGGCATCGCCGGCGTGGAGGGCAACGGCCAGTCCGAGCTGGTCGAGGCCATCATGGGCATGCGCCACCCGGAGGCCGGGACCATCAGCCTCGACGGCACCGACATCTCGCAGCGCGCCACCCGCGACCGCCGCGAGGCCGGCATCGGCTACATCCCCGAGGACCGCCACCGCCACGGCCTCCTCCTGGAAGCCCCGCTGTGGGAGAACCGCATCCTCGGCCACGTCACCGAGCGGCCCAACTCCCGGGGCCCGCTGCTCGACATCAAGGGCGCCCGCGCCGACACCGAGCGGATCGTGGCGTCGTACGACGTCCGCACCCCCGGCATCGACGTCACCGCGGCCTCCCTGTCCGGCGGCAACCAGCAGAAGCTGATCGTCGGCCGCGAGATGAGCCACGCCCCCAAGCTGCTCATCGCCGCCCACCCCACCCGCGGTGTGGACGTCGGCGCGCAGGCGGCCATCTGGGACCACATCCGCGAGGCCCGCCGCGAGGGCCTGGCCGTGCTGCTGATCTCCGCCGACCTGGACGAGCTGATCGGCCTGTCCGACACCCTGCGGGTGATGTACCGCGGCCGCCTGGTCGCCGACGCCGACCCCGCCACCATCACCCCCGAGGAGCTGGGCTCCGCCATGACGGGTGCGGCCACCGGCCACCTGGAGCACGCAGAGGACGACGCCCGATGAACAAGCTGACCTCACGGATCGACAGGGAGCGGCTGCTCCTCGGGATCGCGGCGCCGCTGCTCGCGATCGTCGCCGCGCTCGTCATCACCGCCCTGGTGATCCTCGCGACCGGCAAGAACCCCGGCCCCGCCTTCAACGACATGCTGACCTACGGCTTCGCCAGCGACAGCCAGGTCTACATACTCAACAAGGCGACCACGTACTACCTCGCGGGCATCTCGGTGGCCATCGGCTTCCGGATGAACCTGTTCAACATCGGTGTCGACGGCCAGTACCGGCTCGCCGCGTTCTTCGCCGCCGTCCTCGGCGGGGCGCTGACCCTGCCGGGCTGGCTCTCCATGCTGCTCATCCTGATCTGCGCCATGGCGACCGGCGCGGTCTGGGCGGCCGTCGCGGGCGTCCTCAAGGTGACCCGCGGCGTCAGCGAGGTCATCTCGACCATCATGCTGAACTCGATCGCCACCGCGGTCATCGGCTACCTGCTCCAGCCCGGGAAGCTGGCCCAGCTCTACCAGGGCGGCACCGTCGTCGCCACCAAGCCGCTCCCCTCGGCCTCGCACTTCTTCCTCATGGACACCGGCGCCTCCGGCGAGCTGGACGGCTTCATCGTCATCGCCGCGATCGTCGGCGTCGCCTACTGGTTCGTCCTCGGCCGCACCCGGTTCGGTTACGACCTGCGCACCGTCGGCCAGTCCGAGAGCGCGGCCACCGCGAGCGGTGTCTCGGTGAAGAAGATGGTCGTCACCAGCATGATCATCTCGGGTGCGGCGGCCGGTCTGATCGGCATGCCGACCCTGCTCAACGAGAGCTACCAGTACAGCAGCGACTTCCCGACCGGCATCGCCTTCACCGGCATCGCCATCGCGCTGCTCGGCCGCAACAACCCGATCGGTATCGCGCTCGGCGCCCTGCTGTGGGGCTTCCTGGAGCGCACCACGAACCACCTGGAGTTCCAGGGCTACGACAAGGAGATCCTCGGCGTCATCCAGGGCGTCATCGTCCTGTGCGTCGTGATCGCCTACGAGGTCGTACGCCGCTACGGCCTCAAGCGCCAGCAGCACAAGGTCGGCGCCGAACTCGCCGCCCAGGCCGCCGCCCCGATGAAGAAGCAGGAGGTGGCGTGATGACTGCCACGATGACCGACGCGCCGCCGCCCGCGGCGCCCAAGGCCGCGGGTGCCGCGCCCAAGAGCCCGGGCCGCTCGCTCGGCCAGATCCTGGTGCTCGCCGCGGGCGCGCTGCTGCTCCTGGCCGCCGTCCGGGTGATCACCGGGTCGCAGGACCTCGACTCCGCGGGGCAGGTCAGCGCCGCCCTCGGGCTCGCCGTGCCGATCGGCCTCGCCGGCCTCGCCGGTCTGTGGTCCGAGCGGGCCGGCGTGGTCAACATCGGCCTTGAGGGCATGATGATCCTCGGCACCTTCGGCGCCGGCTGGATCGGCTGGCAGTCCAGCCCCTGGCTCGGCCTGCTGTGCGGCATCGGCTTCGGCGTCATCGGCGGCCTGGTGCACGCCGTCGCCACCATCACCTTCGGCGTCGACCACATCGTCTCCGGTGTCGCGCTCAACCTGCTCGCGCTCGGCGCCACCCAGTACCTCGCCAAGCTGTTCTTCACCGACGCCGCCGCGGCCGACGCGGGCGGCAACCCGAAGCAGTCCCCGCCCGTGGACGCGCTGCCGGACGTCACGATCCCCGGCCTGTCCGACGGCCTCCAGTCGATCGAGAAGCACCACTGGTTCCTCGTCTCCGACCTCGCCGGCATCCTCGGCGGCGTGGTCACCCACCTGTCCGTGGTGACCATCCTGGCCGCGGTGCTGTTCGTGGGCAGCTGGTGGCTGCTGTGGCGCACCCCCTTCGGGCTGCGGCTGCGCTCCTGCGGCGAGAACCCGGTCGCCGCGGAGTCGCTCGGCGTCAACGTCTACACCTACAAGTACGCGGCCGTGGCCGTCTCCGGCGGCCTCGCCGGCCTCGGTGGCGCCTTCCTCTCGCTGGTCACCTCGCACACGTACCTGGAGGGCCAGACCGGCGGTCGCGGCTACATCGGTCTCGCCGCGATGATCTTCGGCAACTGGCGGCCGGGCGGACTCGCCATGGGCGCGGGCCTGTTCGGCTACTCCGACGCCCTCCAGCTGCGCAACGGCGGGACGACCGTGCACGCGCTGCTGCTCCTGCTGGTCGTCCTGCTCGTCGCCCTGGCGGCCTGGAAGCTGTACCGCAAGGCCGCGTGGCACGGCGCGATCAGCCTGGTCGTGGCGGCGGCCGTCCTGGTCTGGTACCTGTTCACCGACGAGGTGCCGAGCGACTTCGTGGGCGCCACGCCGTACGTCGTCACGCTGCTGGTGCTGTCGCTGTCCGCGCAGCGCCTGCGGATGCCGAAGGCGGACGGCATGCGGTACCGGAAGGGTCAGGGCAAGTGACCGAGAACGCGGCCGGGTTCGACTGGGAGGCGCTGCGCGCCGAGGCCCGGGAGGCGATGGCGCACGCCTACGCCCCCTACTCCGGCTACCCGGTCGGCGCGGCGGCCCGGGTCGACGACGGCCGCACCGTCACCGGCTGCAACGTCGAGAACGCCTCGTACGGCCTCGGGCTGTGCGCCGAGTGCGGCCTGGTCTCGCGGCTCCAGCGCACCGGCGGCGGCCGCCTGACGCACTTCACCTGTGTGGACGGCGAGGGCGCGCTGCTCGTGCCGTGCGGGCGCTGCCGTCAGCTGCTGTACGAGTTCGGCGGCCCGGACCTGCTCCTGGACACCCCCGCGGGCGTCCTCCCGCTGTCCGAGATGCTGCCCCAGGCCTTCGGCCCGGACCATCTCACCAAGTAACTCCCGTACGGCCCTCCTGACGCGGATCAGCGCAGGGGGGCCGTACTCCTTGCACCTCCCGGAAGGAAGCCACCAGCCATGGCCATGGACGCCATCTCCGTCATCCGCACCAAGCGGGACCGCGGCGAGCTGACCGACGAGCAGATCGACTGGGTCATCGACGCGTACACCCGCGGCGAGGTCGCCGACGAGCAGATGTCCGCGCTCGCCATGGCGATCCTGCTCAACGGCATGAACCGGCGCGAGATCGCCCGCTGGACGGCGGCGATGATCGCTTCCGGCGAGCGCATGGACTTCTCCACGCTGTCCCGCCCGACCGCCGACAAGCACTCGACCGGCGGCGTCGGCGACAAGATCACCCTGCCGCTGGCCCCGCTGGTGGCGGCGTGCGGCGCGGCCGTGCCGCAGCTGTCCGGGCGGGGCCTCGGCCACACCGGCGGCACCCTGGACAAGCTGGAGTCGATCCCCGGCTGGCGCGCGCTGCTCTCCAACGAGGAGATGCTGAACGTGCTCGACGGCGTCGGCGCGGTGATCTGCGCGGCGGGCGACGGCCTCGCCCCCGCGGACAAGAAGCTCTACGCGCTGCGCGACGTGACGGGCACGGTCGAGGCGATCCCGCTGATCGCGTCGTCCATCATGTCCAAGAAGATCGCCGAGGGCACGGGCTCGCTGGTGCTGGACGTGAAGGTCGGCACGGGCGCCTTCATGAAGACCCTGGCGGACGCCCGCGAACTGGCCTCCACGATGGTGGGCCTGGGCACCGACCACGGCGTCCGTACGGTCGCGCTCCTCACCGACATGTCCACCCCGCTCGGCCTCACGGCGGGCAACGCGCTGGAGGTCCGCGAGTCGGTGGAGGTCCTCGCGGGCGGCGGCCCCGCGGACGTGGTCGAGCTGACGCTCGCCCTGGCGCGGGAGATGCTGGACGCGGCGGGCCTGAAGGACGCCGACCCCGCGAAGGCGCTGGCCGACGGCTCGGCGATGGACGTCTGGCGCCGGATGATCGCGGCCCAGGGCGGCGACCCGGACGCCCCGCTGCCCACCTCCCGCGAACAGCACGTGATCACCGCCCCCTCCTCGGGCGTCCTGACCCGCCTCGACGCCTACGACATCGGCATCGGCGCCTGGCGCCTCGGCGCCGGCCGAGCCCGCAAGGAGGACCCGGTCCAGGCCGCCGCCGGCATCGAGCTCCACGCCAAGCCGGGCGACACGGTCACCGCCGGCCAGCCCCTGCTGACCCTCCACACGGACACCCCCGAGCGCTTCGACTACGCCCTGGAGGCGGTCTCGGGCTCCTACGACATCGCCGCGCCGGGCACGGACTTCCCGGCGACGCCGGTGGTGCTGGAACGTATCGCCTGACCTGCGGTTTCCTCGTACGGGTGAACGGGATCGGTGGACCTGCACCGATCCCGTTCGGCATGCTGGGATCGGTGACGCACGGATAAGGAGACCCGCCATGAGCGCACTCACCGTGAGCCAGGACCCCGACCAGAGCTGGGACGACCTCGTCCGGTTCTGGGAGGAGATGAAATGGCCGGAGGGCAGCAAGGTGGAGATCATCGAGGGGATCATCACCGTGTCACCTTCTCCCGCGTTCCGCCACAACGTGATCACGGAACGTGTCCAGCGTCGCCTCTACTCGGTGATTCCCGACGACTGGGGGGTATTCCAGACTCTCGCCATCGCCGTACCGTCACGACTGGGCATGTTCATCCCCGACCTCCTGGTAGCCCCGGTAGGGGACTGCGCGGAGACGGACACACACATCCCCGCTGCTCTGGCCGAACTCGTCGTCGAGGTGACCTCCAGGTCCAACGCCCGCCACGACCGCGTCAGCAAGCCCGCCGCCTATGCCACCGCTGGGATCCCGCTGTACCTCCTCATCGACCGCTGGGCTCCCGGAGGCCCCACCGCGACCCTCTACGGGGAGCCGAGGGGTGAGGTCTACCGGGTCCTGAGCGCTGTCAAGTTCGGCGACCCCCTCAAGCTCCCGGCACCGTTCGACGTCACGATCGACACCGGCGAGTTCCCTGTCGACTGACTCTCACCCCAGCACCGCCGCCACCCCCACCAGCACCGGTACCGAGACCACCGTCGACAGGAGGATCGACTCGCGGGCCAGGGACTGGGCCACGTCGTAGCGGCGGGCGTAGGTGAAGAGGTTCTGGGCGGCGGGGAGGGCGGAGGTGACGACGACGTCGAGCAGGGGGGCGCCGTGGAGGTGGAAGAGGGAGGTGGCGAGGGCCCAGGCGGCGAGGGGCTGGCCCAGGGACTTCAAGGCGACGGACAGCAGGACGAGCCGGCGGTCCCGGCCGCGCCAGGGCGCCGCGCTGCCGTGCAGGGACATGCCGAAGACCAGCAGGGCCGCCGGGACGGACATGTTGCCGATGAGGGTGAGCGGGTCCATCACGGGGCCGGGGAGTCTCCAGCCCGCGGCCGAGACCACCACGCCGGACAGCGAGCCCACCGCGATCGGATTGCGCAGCGGGGTCAGCAGCCGCTGCCCGGGCGTGCCCTTCTCACCCATGCCGGACAGGTCGAGCACCGTGAGCGCGACCGGCGTGACGAGGACGACCTGGAAGAGCAGCACCGGTGCCACGAGGGACGCGTCGCCCAGGACGTACGCCGCGATGGGGATGCCCAGGTTGCCCGAGTTGACGTAACCGGAGCACAGCGCGCCGATCGTCGTACGGCCCACACCCCACCCCCGTACCACCCCCGCCGCCACGAAGACGGCCGAGACCGCCGCCGTGCTCAGCGCCGTCACCAGCAGGCGGGCGGAGAAGAGCACCGAGAGGTCGGCCTTGGCCAGGGTGGTGAACAGCAGTGCGGGACCGGCCACCATGAACGCCAGCCGTGTCAGCACGTCCATGCCGTGTGCCCCGAGCGTCCCGCGCCGCCCGAGCACATAGCCCGCCCCGATGACGATCGCGATCACCGCGAACCCGCTGAGAACCCCCGCCACGGCCACAACCCTCCAGCCCGGGACGGGAGCCGGTCAATGTGATTCCCGTGATGCCGGGTCGCGCCGGGTGGCCGCGGTCGCGCGATGAGTTACGCGCGCCCCGGCCGTCTACCCCTGCGTGGACGCCGAGGAACCTCCCGTGCTGGTGCTGCACGGAACCGTCGGACGGGGCGAGGTGCCGGTGCTCTGTGACGTCGTACGCTCGGCGCTGGAGCGCACCGGCTCCCGGGTCGTCGTCTGCGACGCGGGCGCGCTCGGGCCACCGGGCCTCGCCGAGGTGGACCTGCTGGCCCGGCTGGAGCTGTCCGCCCGCCGGGCCGGCGGCCGGATCCGGCTGCGCGCCCCCGGCCCCGCGCTACTCGCCCTTCTCGCCCTCGCCGGACTCCGCTTCCAGATGGAGGGGCAGCCCGAAGAGGGGGAACCAGCGCCGGGTGTCGAGGAAGCAGTGGAAACCGGTGATCCGGCCCTCTGACAGCTCCAGCACCTGCACGGCCCACGGGGCGAACCCGCCGCCTTCCGGGTCCGGCTTGTAGTGCGCGAACCCGGGCAGCCCGTTCGCCCGCACCGGCAGCAGCCGGGAGCCGGCGCAGGAGGCACCGAGCGTGCTCATGAAGCCGGTGATGTCGGCCGGACCGCGCAGCCACAGGTCGAACGGCGGCATCGTCATGACCGCGTCCTCGTGCAGCAGCGCCGTCAGCGCCGTCATGTCGTACCCCTCGAACGCCTTCACATAGCGCTCCAGAAGCTTCTGCTGCTCCTCGTCCAGCGGATCGGACACCGTCCCCTCGGCGCCCGCGTCCGCCCGCTCGGCGAGCGTGGCCCGCGCCCGCTGCAACGCGCTGTTGACCGAGGCGACCGAGGTCTCCAGCAGCTCGGCGACCTCGCTCGCCCGCCACGCCAGCACCTCGCGCAGGATCAGCACCGCCCGCTGCTTGGGCGGCAGTTGCTGCAACGCCGCCATGAACGCCAGCCGGACCGACTCCTTGGCTATCGCAGCCTCCGCAGGATCGTCCACCGTGGGCAGCACCCGCGCGTCCGGCACCGGCTCCAGCCAGGTGTGATCCGGGCGCGGCGACAGCGCCGCCTGCGCGAGCGGGGTCGCGGCGGTCAGATCCATCGGCCGCGCCCGCCTGTTGCCCGCCGCCAGCATGTCCAGGCACACGTTGGTCGCGATCCGGTACAGCCACGAGCGCAACGAGGACCGGCCCTCGAACCTCTCGTGACTCCGCCAGGCCCGCACCAGGGTGTCCTGCACCGCGTCCTCCGCCTCGAAGGACGAGCCGAGCATCCGGTAGCAGTACCCGGTCAGCTCGGTCCGGTGCTTCTCCAGCGCGACACCGATCTCCGCCGTCGCCATCCCGTCACCCATCGTCCACCCGCCCCTGTGACCGCCCCGCGCCTTCGCGCCCCAGCACTCCGGAAGCTACCGCAGCCCACTGACAACGACCGTCGGAGTCCGCAAAAGACCAGATCAGACCAGTTGCTTCACGGACATGAGCAGATGCTGGTGGCCGCCCGCCGCCCCGGTGCCGACGAGCAGCGCCCGCTGCCCCGCCCCGAGCAGTTCGAACCGCAGCCCGGGGCACTCGAAGGAGTTCAGCGCGTCCAGCAGATACACCGGGTTGAAGGCCACCGTCGCCTCCTCGGCGCCCCGCAGCACGGCCGGCAGCCGCTGCGCCGCCACGTCGTCCCCGTACCCGGCCCGCACCAGCAGCGACCCGTCGGCCGCGGCGAAGTCCAGCCGCACCGGGCTGTTCGCCTCGGCGACCACCGCGACCCGCCGCACCGCCTCCGTCAGCGCCGCGGCATCCACCTCGGCGACCGAGGCACCCGTCAGCTCGAACAGCGCGCCGTAGCCCGGAAGCCGGCCCTCCAGCCGCCGCAGCAGCGTCCGCGCGCCCCCGCCCTCGAACCCGACCGCCCCGGTCCCCGGCCCCGGCCCCGCCCCCGGATCCAGCAGGAGCCGCGCGGACCCGCACCGCGCGAGCCCCCGCGCCGTCTCCAGCAGCCGCCGCGCGGGCACCAGCACCTCCACCGGCTCCCCGGCCGACCCGGCCCGCGGCTGCCACTCCAGCCGCCGGACGGCATAGCGGTACCGGTCGGACGCCGACAGGGTCATCTCCTCGCCGTCCAGCCGGAGCCGGACCCCCGTGAGTGCCGGCAACGTGTCGTCGCGCCCCGCCGCGACCGCCACCTGCCCGACGGCCGTCGCGAACGCCTCCGCGTCCACCGCGCCGTACTCCGGGGGCGCCTCGGGCAGCGCCGGATACTCCTCGTACGGCAGCGTCGACAGCCCGAACCGGGTGCCGCCCGCCTCCACCGTGAACCGCGTCCCCTCCAGCGCACAGCGCACCGGGCCCTCCGGCACCACCCGGCAGATGTCGAGGAGCCGGCGCCCGAGCACCAGCACCCGGCCCGCCGCGCCCACCTCCGCCCCGGTCCGCACCCGGGCCGTGGTCTCGAAGTCGGAGCCGGACACCGTCAGCCGCCCCTCCTCCGCGGTCAGCAGCAGGCCGCCCAGCACCGGCACCGGCGTCCGCGCCGGCAGCGCCCTCGCCGCCCTGCCCACCGCCTCCGCCAGCTCCCCGCGCGCGATCCGGAACTCCATACGGCAAACCCCCCGCTCGACGACCGTGTTGTCGTGGCGACGCTATCCGCGCCCACTGACAACCGGCCCCGAACAGGGGGGACCCCGTGATCACTCACGAGGCGTCACGCCGTGACGGGCTCCCGCCGCTTCGCCACCCGCGCCGCCCGCGAGCCGAGCACCGTGAGGGCGACGACGCCCAGGACCGCGAGGAGGCCGACGCTCACCGTGCCCGGCCAGCCGTTCGCGTGGAAGGCGAGGGCGCCGACCGTGCTGCCGACGCTGGAACCGATGTAGTAGGCGGACTGGTAGAGCGCGGAGGCCTGGGCGCGGCCGCGGGTGGCGGTCTTGCTGACCGCCGAGGAGGCGACCGCGTGGCCGGCGAAGAAGCCCGCGGTGATCAGCACCAGGCCGAGGAGCACGAGGGGGAGGGACGCGGCCAGGGAGAGGAGCAGGCCCGCCGCGGTCGTGCCGCCCGCCAGGTACAGCGCGCCCCGGCGGCCGAGCCGGCCCACCAGGCGGCCCGCCGTGGACGCCGAGACCGTGCCCACCAGGTAGACCAGGAAGATCGAGCCCACGATGCCCTGCGGCAGGCCGAACGGTGCGCCCGTCAGCCGGTAGCCGATCACCGTGTACACGCCACCGAACACCGTCATGAACAGCGCGCCGATCGCGTACAGCCGGCGCAGCAGCGGGTCGGAGAGGTGGGCGCGGACCGTGCCGAGCAGCACGCGCGGACGCAGCGAACCCGCCCTGAAGTGCCGCGGGGCCGGCAGCAGCAGCCGGAACGCCACCGCGCACCCGACCGCGATCACCCCGATCACACCGACCGACACCCGCCAGCCCCACAACTGCGCCACCCAGCCGGTGATCACCCGGCCGCTCATCCCGCCGACGCTGTTGCCCGCCACGAACAGGCCGATCGCCGTCACCAGCGCCCGCGGCCGCACCTCCTCGGCCAGGTACGCCTGGGCGGAGGCGGGCACTCCCGCGAGCGCCGCGCCCTGCACCGCGCGCAGCGCCACCAGCGCCCCGATCGAGGGCGCGAAGGGCACCAGCAGGCCGACGGCCACCGCGACCGCCAGCGAAGCCGTCATCACCGTACGACGCCCGAAGCGCTCCGACAGGGCGCTCATCGGCAGCACGAACAGCGCGAGCCCGCCGGTCGCGGCCGCCACGGTCCAGCTGGCCTCGCTCGCCGCGACCCCGAAGTCGTCGGAGATCAGCGGCAGCAGGGCCTGGGTGGAGTACAGCAGGGCGAAGGTCGCGACCCCGGCGAGGAAGAGGGCGAGGCTCATCCGGCGGTAGCCGGGGCCGCCCGGGGTCATGCGGGAGTCGGAGACACCGGTGTCTGAGGAGGTGGTGGCGACGGGGGACGCGGCGTCCAGGGTGGCGGACGCCCCGGTACTGGCGGGAGACATGCTTCGACCGTAGGGACGGTCCTCTGATCCGTCCAATGCATGGAATCGCCATAATCGTTCCCATGGAGCATCAGCAGAGGTCAGAGCATCGCCTGTCACCATTCGGTGACACAGAAGACATGGCGCTGTTGCTCGCGCCCCGCCTCGCCTACTTCGCCGGCGTCGCCCGCAACGAGCACGTCACCCGCGCCGCCCAGGAGATGAACGTCCCCCAGTCCACCCTCTCCCGCGCGATGGCCCGCCTGGAGCAGGACCTGGGTGTCGAACTCTTCGCCCGCCGCGGCCGCACCCTCGTCCTCACCACCGCCGGCCGCACCTTCCTCGCCTCCGTCGAACGCGCCCTCGGCGAGGTGGAACGGGCCGCCGAGGAGGTCCGCGCGGACGCCGACCCGGCCACCGGCAAGGTCGCCTTCGGCTTCCTGCACACCATGGGCGCCGAGACCGTACCAGGACTGCTGCACGCCTTCCGCGCCGAGCACCCCCGCATCCGCTTCAGCCTGGTCCAGAACTACGGCGAGGCCATGCTGGAGGGCATGCGCGCCGGCCGCCTCGACCTGTGCCTGACCTCCCCCGTCCCGGACGCCCCCGACCTCGTCGCCCGCCGCCTCGACGAGCAGAAGCTGCGCCTGGTCGTGCCCGCGGACCATCCGCTGGCGGGCCGCCGCCGGATCCGGCTGGCCGAGGCGGCCGAGGAGAACTTCGTCACCCTGGAGCCCGGCTACGGCCTGCGGCGCATCACCGACGCCCTGTGCCGCGAGGCCGGTTTCACCCCCCGGATCGCCTTCGAGGGGGAGGAGGCCGAGACCCTGCGAGGCCTGGTCGCGGCCGGCCTCGGGGTCGCGCTGCTGCCGCCGCCGACGGTGCCGAGGCCGGGGGTGGTGGAACTGACCGTCACCGCGCCCCGGGCCGTCCGCGAGATCGGCGTCGCGTGGCCGGCCGACCGCCCGGACACCCCACCGGTCGCCGCCTTCAAGAAGTTCCTGCTGTCGAGGAGGGGGAACCTGCTCGCCTGACGGGTCCCGCCCGCAGGGGGCTCACCGCCGCAGCGAGCTGCCGAACCCGGCCGCCAACGGCATCCGCAGCCCGATCGGCGGGGGCGCCGCCAGCGCGTCCTCGACCGGCCGGGCCACCGGGTGCCCGAACAGCGCGCCCCGCACGAAGTCGTCCGCGAGGCACACCACTTCGTCCCGATAGCCGTGCAACCGGTGTCCGTCGGAGTGCACCTCGAACCGGCACACCTCCCGGTTCACCTTCTTCGCCCGCGCCGCGAGCCGGAACGACAACTCCGGGTCGGATCTGGCGTCGTTCGTGCCGTGCACGATCAGCACCCGCCGCCCCACCAGCTGCTTCACCGGCTCGGGCGGCGCGGCCACGTCCTCCTCGGGCAGCCAGGGAGCCAGCGCCACCACCGAGTTGACGGCCTGGTGCCCGCCCGCCCGCAGCGCCGCCCGGCCGCCCATGCCGACACCGACCAGGCACACGGGGACGTCTCCGTACCGCCGCACGACCTCGTCGGCGGCCCACTCCGCGTCGACGGCGAGACGGGCCTCGCTGCCGTTCCACCCCCGGTAGCGGTAGCGGACGGTGTGCACGGCCAGCCCCTCCGCCCGTCCCGTACGGGCGAACCGGCGCCCCAGCGAGCGGACGAACGCCGTCGCCCCCACCAGGGGCGGCCTGCGCGCGGAGACCTCGTCCCCCTCGGGCAGCAGCAGCACCACCCCGCACACCGAATCCGGCACCGGCCCGACCGCCCTGCCCAGCCCGGCCGTTCGGACCGGTGGCGACGCTTGCTGTCCCATGGCAGAACAGTGTCAGAAGCCGCGGTGTACGAAACCCGTACTGGCGGTCACCGTTGGGTATCGACGTAAAGGAGACGGAAAACGTCCGGCCGTGTCCGGGTGCGGAGCCGGAGATTTCTACGCGCGTAGGCGTTACAGTGCGGAAATGACGAGCCAGACTGCACCGAAGGGGACCGTCCCGGCGAACGTCCCGGGGCACGTACCGACGCCGGACCAGATCCGCCGGGCGCCCAAGGTTCTGCTGCACGATCATCTCGACGGCGGCCTCCGGCCCGGCACCGTCGTCGAACTCGCCCGGGAAAGCGGGTACACGGAGCTTCCCGAGACCGATCCCGGCAAGCTGGGTCTCTGGTTCCACGAGGCCGCCGACTCCGGTTCGCTGGAGCGCTATCTGGAGACCTTCCGGCACACCGTCGGCGTGATGCAGACCCGGGAGGCCCTGGTCCGGGTGGCCCGGGAGTGCGCGGAGGACCTCGCCGAGGACGGCGTGGTCTACGCCGAGGTGCGGTACGCGCCCGAGCAGCACCTGGAGCAGGGGCTGGCCCTGGAAGAGGTCGTCGAGGCCGTCGACGAGGGGTTCCGGCAGGGGGAACGGCTCGCCCGGGAGAACGGGCACCGGATCCGCGTCGGCGCCCTGCTCACCGCCATGCGGCACGCGGCCCGCTCCCTGGAGATCGCCGAACTCGCCAACCGCTACCGGGACTCCGGTGTCGTCGGCTTCGACATCGCCGGTGCCGAGGCCGGGTATCCGCCCACCCGGCACCTGGACGCCTTCGAGTACCTCAAGCGCGAGAACAACCACTTCACCATCCACGCCGGAGAGGCCTTCGGGCTGCCGTCGATCTGGCAGGCGCTCCAGTGGTGCGGCGCCGACCGGCTCGGGCACGGGGTGCGGATCATCGACGACATCGAGGTGCGCCCCGACGGATCGGTGCGGCTCGGCCGGCTCGCGTCGTACGTCCGGGACAAGCGGATCCCGCTGGAGCTGTGCCCCAGCTCCAATCTCCAGACGGGGGCCGCGCCCTCGTACGCCGAGCATCCGATCGGGCTGCTGCGCAGGCTTCTGTTCCGGGCCACGGTGAATACCGACAATCGTCTTATGTCGCACACCAGCATGAGCCAGGAGTTCGAGCATCTTGTCGATGCGTTCGGTTACACGCTCGACGACCTCCAGTGGTTCTCCGTCAATGGGATGAAATCAGCGTTCATTCCTTTCGATGAACGCCTTGCGATGATCAATGACGTCATCAAGCCCGGATACGCCGAACTGAAATCCGAATGGCTTTTCCAGCAGACGTCTCCCACCAGCGGTTCTGCGGGAGTCGAGGGGTAGTACACCGCCTCTCCTCCGTACGGAATGCGGTCGCGTTCTCGCGAGTCGTCCGCATTTCGGCGTTTGCGGGTCCGGGCGCGGCGCGTTTACGGTCGTGGACCTCTCCTGCATTTTTCCGTCGCATTCAAGGACGCATTCACCATGAAGCAGTCTGCTGCCAAGACCCTCGGTGTCGCCGCCCTCGGTGCCGCCTTCGCCGCCGTCGGCGCGGGCGCCGCCCACGCGGCCCCCGCCACTCCCGACGCCACGCAGGTCGCCAAGGCGCTGCCGGGGGCCGTCCAGGGGCTCACCCAGGAGCACGGCGCCGTGGCCTCCGGAGTGGCCGCCGCGCAGCCTGCCGTGCAGCGGGTGCTCGCGCAGGGGCCGACCGGACTGCTCGGCGGGCTGCCGCTGGGGAGCACGGGTCTGCCCACGAACGGGATGGGCGTGAACGGACTGCCGCTCGGCTGACGCCGCCACCCGTCCGGCGCCGCCGGGGTGTTCCGGATCCGACCGGAGCGCCCCGGCGGCGTGCTGTCACCAGCTGGTGGTGCGGGCCTCGTCCTCGGACGGCAGCAGGATCCACAGGGCTATGTAGAGCAGGAACTGGGGGCCCGGCAGCAGGCAGGACAGCAGGAAGATCACCCGCATCGTGGTCGCGGAGGTGCCGAAGCGGCGGGCCAGGCCCGCGCACACTCCGCCGATCATGCGGCCGTGGGTGGGTCGGGCAAGGGCGGTCATGGCGCATCCTCCGTGGTCGTCGGTGGGCTCGATCAGCTGTCTACGACGATACGGACACGAAGGGGACGAAGCGTCACTCTAAGGAGCGATTCCGACCCTGGGAATCGTCGGGGTACGCCCCTGAGAAAGCCCCTCCTGGAAGGTGGCCGGCTCCGCCTCCAGGCGCTCGTGCACCCGCTCCCACCTGCGCAGACGCGCGCGGGCGGCAGGTACGACGAGCAGGTGGGCCAGGATCACCCCCGCCGTGTTCAGCAGCAGCGAGTCGACGTCCACGACCCGGCCCGGGACGCCGGTCTGGAGCAGCGCGATGCCGAGCGAGATCAGGGAGGCCGCGGCGGCGGTGCGCAGCAGCGAGGCGAGCGGGGACACGTCGAGGCGGCCGTGCGCCATCGGCAGCAGCACGCCGAGCGGCGCGAGCAGCGCGAGCCCCTCGCCGAGCGGCTTCACCGCGGCGGGCCACCCCAGCGCCAGGTCGGCGCGGATGCCGGCCAGGGGGTGCAGATTGGGCGGCGTCACCCAGGGGACGTCCAGTGGCCGCAGCGTCAGCCAGGCGACGAAGACGATGTGGGCGAGGAGGAGGATGCCTCCTGCCGCCCGGACGCGGATGACGGCGCCGCCGCCGAAGTCCCCTTGACGCTGCACGCCCCCCAAGACGCGTGGGTCCGTACGATCGGTTCCGCATCGGGGGACGACCTGTGTGGCGCCCGTGTCCCGACCCGGAGTCGGCCCGACCGGAACAGGTCCGGAACCGGACCGACCCGACCCGGAACAGGTCCGGAACCGGCCCGACCCGACCGGAACAGGTCCGGAACCGGACCGACCCGACCCGTAACAGGTCCGGAACCGGACCGACCCGGAACGGTCCGACCCGGCGGCGCCGACGGGCTCCGCCCGCGCCCCGATCACCGGCACGGGGCCGTCGGCCGCCCCGCTGTCGCGACGCGTACGACGCCGGGAACCCCGTCGGCGCCCTCGACGCGGTCGAGCGGGAAGCGCGGGACCGGCACCTCGGCGGCTACGCCGTCCCCTCCGGCACCTCGCTCGCCGGCGGCGCCGTCGTACCCGGGCGGTTGCGCACGTCGTCCGTGCACTCGTAGCGGCTGAGGGGGGAGGGGGCGGGGCCGCCCAGGATGACCGAGCCGTCGCCCTCCGTCGCCGCGGAGTCGGAGAGGGTGCAGACCAGCTGGGCGAGGGCGGGGGCGGAGAGGCGGGCGGGGGTGGTGCCGAGGCGGAGGGTGTCCTCGGGGTCGTGGGGGGCGGGGCCGGAGACGGTCAGGCCGCCCGGGACCCGGGTCGAGTAGCCCGCGGAGCGCTCCGCCGCGGAGGGGGTCGCGGCCAGCTGGTCCAGCAGGCCCTGGGCCACCATCACCCGGCGGCGGGCGTCGGGGGTGCCCTCGGGGACCCGTACCGTACGGTCCACCGTCACCAGGGACGAGCCGCACAGCAGGAAGACCTGCACGGGCACGCCCTGCTGCGCCGCCGTGTCCGGGCCCGCCAGCGAGCACGGGACCCGCGAGGGCGCCGGGCCGAAGTCGGTCGGTACCTGGGTGGCGCGGATGCCGCAGCCGGTGAGCAGGGCGGCCAGCAGGGGGAGTGCCGGCCATCGGAGCCCTCGTCGTGGTCGTCGTACCGTCGTCATCGCCCCTCCTTCCCCTGCGTCGCGTTCCCGTCCTTCTTCTTCTCTTCCTTCTCGCCCGCCTTGCCGTTCTCCCCGTTCTCCCCCGGGTCCTCCGTCAGCTCCGACGCGTCCCGCGGCAGTCGCAGGGTGAACACCGCGCCGCCCTCGGGTGAGTTGGCCGCGGTGATCTCGCCGCCGTGGATGTGCGCGTTCTCCATCGCGATGGAGAGGCCGAGGCCGCTGCCCTCCGAGCGGGGGCGCGAGGCGCTGGCCTTGTAGAAGCGGTCGAAGACGTGCGGGAGGACGTCCTCGGGGATGCCGGGGCCGTGGTCGCGGACCTGGATGACCACCGAGTCGGCCGCCTCGCGCACCGAGACCCGCACCGGCGAGCCGCCGTGCTTGAGGGCGTTGCCGATCAGGTTGGCGAGGATCACGTCGAGGCGGCGCGGGTCGAGGCGGGCGTGGATGCCGCGCTCGGCGTCCAGCTCCACCGCGTCCAGCCAGGCGCGGGCGTCGATGCACGCGGTGATCTGGTCGGCCACGTCGACGTCGTCCAGGACCAGCCGGGCGGTGCCCGCGTCGAAGCGGGTGACCTCCATCAGGTTCTCGACCAGGTTGTTCAGGCGGCGCGTCTCGCTGACGACCAGGCGGACCGCGGGCTCGATCATCGGGTCCATGCTGCCCGCGTCCGAGTCCAGTTCCTCCTCCAGCACCTCGGTGACCGCGGTGATGGCGGTGAGCGGCGTCCGCAGCTCATGGCTCATGTCGGCGACGAAGCGCCGCGAGGCGTCGTCCCGCGCGGCCATGTCCGCGACCCGCTTCTCCAGCGCCTCGGCCGCGTTGTTGAACGTCCGGGACAGATCGGCGAGTTCGTCCGTTCCCGACACGCGCAACCGGGTGTCCAGCTTGCCCTCGCCGAGCCGCCGGGCGGCGACGCCGAGGCGGTGCACCGGCTTGAGCACGGTCGTGGCGGCGGCCTGCGCGAGCAGCGCGGCGCCGATCAGCGCGAGGCCGGTGGCGATGCCCAACGACCAGGCGAGCGAGTCGAGATCCTTCGCCTCCGGCTCCAGGGACTTCGCCATGTAACCGGTCGGACCGCCGCCGATCACCCGCGTACCGGCGACCAGGTACGGCGTGCCGTGGTCGACGACCCGCTGCCAGTACAGGTGGTACGGCTGCTTGTTGGTGTCGCTGACCTCCTGCTGCCGGTTCACCGCCGTGCGCAGCGACGTGGGCACGTCCTCCAGCGAGAACCCGTTGATCCCGCCCGAGTTGCCGTACACCGTCTTGCCGTGCGCGTCCTGGCCGACCAGGAGCACGCTGAAGCTCTGGCTGCTCGCCGCCATCTGCCCGGCGGTGCGCTGGAGTTCGTCCTGGGTGGGGTGGGCCGGCAGGGCGCCCGCGCGGTTCTGCATCTCCTGGCGGAAGTCGCGCAGCACCGCGTCCTGGGCGCGGGTGAGCACCGCCTCGCGGTTGAGCCAGTAGGCGATCCCCGACGCCGACACCGCGGCGGTGAGGGCGACCAGGCCGAAGACGACGACCAGCCGCAGCCGGAGGCTCGTGAACCTGAGCCGGGACAGACCTCCCTTGCGGCCCGCGGCCCAGCCGCGGAGCCCGCCTCGCGTGTCGCTCACTGAGGAGTGTCCAGGCGGTAGCCGACACCACGGACGGTGCGGATCAGGGTCGGGGACGAGGGCACGTCCTCCACCTTGGCGCGCAGCCGCTGCACGCACGCGTCCACCAGGCGGGAGTCGCCCAGGTAGTCGTGCTCCCACACCAGGCGCAGCAGTTGCTGGCGGGACAGCGCCTGGCCGGGCCGCCGGCTCAGCTCCAGGAGCAGCCGCAGCTCGGTCGGGGTGAGCTGGAGGTCCTCGCCGTTCTTCGTCACGGTCATCGCCGAACGGTCGATGACCAGGTTGCCGAAGGTCGCCGAGTCGCTCGACTCGCGTTCCCCGCGCCGCAGCACGGCCCGGATACGGGCGTCCAGCACCCGGCCCTGGACCGGCTTGACCACATAGTCGTCGGCGCCGGACTCCAGACCGACCACCACGTCGATGTCATCGCTGCGCGCGGTCAGCAGGATGATCGGCAGCTGGTCCGTGCGCCGGATGCGCCGGCACACCTCGAACCCGTCGATGCCGGGCAGCATCACGTCCAGCACGATGAGGTCCGGCCGCTGCTCGCGCAGCAGCTTCAGACCGTCCTCGCCGCTGGCAGCGGTGGCCACACGGTGTCCCTGGCGCGTCAGTGAGAGCTCCAGGGCCGTACGGATGGCGTCGTCGTCCTCGATCAGCAACAGGGAAGGCACCCGCCCATTCTGGCCCATGGACGGGGTGTCGTACGACCTGTCCGCGTCGGCATCGCGCTGTCCGCGACCCGCGCCACCCGCGCTATCGCCACCGTCTGTGCACTTCCTGTGACAGCGCCGACGGCAGGGGGTCCTGTGACAGGTCTGTGACAGTCGGCGGACACGGCGATGAAGTGATCCCGGCAGGCTTTTGGTCACGGGCACGGCGAGGAGCCGGACCCGGCCGGAATGGCCGGAACGGCCCGGAGTACGACCGGGCCGGGCCCGGAGCAGGACAGAAGCACCGGAAGTCCACGACGGGGAGCGCGAGATGAACACGCTGCACAGCATCAGCACCAGCGCAGTGGTCACGCGTCTGCACGACGTGCACCGGGGTTCCGAGAAGTCCGGTGTTGATGGGGGTACCTCCCGCGCGAGTGCGTTCGAGCGTGGGGGAGGGCGGGGGTGCGCTCGCGGCACCGGGCGTCAGCACACCGTGTACGGGCAGCAGCCGTACATGTCGGTGATTGACGCGCGTGCGGGGGAGACGCACGGGGGGAGCGCGTACGGGGAGGACCCGGGGGAGCGCCGCTCGCTGACGGAGGCGGAGTTCACCGCCTACGTCCAGGAGCGCCGCGCCTCCCTGTACGCCACCGCCTACCACCTGACCGGCGACCGCTTCGAGGCCGAGGACCTGCTGCAGAGCGCGCTGTTCTCGACCTACCGGGCGTGGGACCGGATCAGCGACAAGGCGGCCGTCGGCGGATACCTCCGTCGCACGATGACGAACCTGCACATCAGCGCCTGGCGGCGCCGCAAGCTCAACGAGTACCCGACCGAGGAACTGCCCGAGACGCCCGGCGAGACGGACGCGATGCGCGGTACCGAACTGCGCGCGGTCCTGTGGCAGGCGCTGGCCCGGCTGCCCGAACTCCAGCGCACCATGCTGGTCCTGCGCTACTACGAGGGCCGCACGGACCCGGAGATCGCGGACATACTCAACATCAGTGTCGGCACGGTCAAGTCCAGCATCTGGCGCTCGCTGCGCCGGCTGCGCGAGGACGAGGTCCTCAGCTTCGGCCGTGACGAGGAGAACGCCTTCGGCGAACTGGTCGCCTGAGGTAGGGGGAACGGGGGCCGGGCCGCTGGGGGGTGGCTCGGAAGAACACGGGGGAGCAAGGGGGAGCAAGGGGGAACACGGGGAACCGCTGTGGGGGTGGTGGCCCGTGGGGGAGAGATACGGGGGAACGCGGGGGAAACACGGGGGAGGAAACGGAGAGGGGTCGGCCGGACCGGGGGTCCGGCCGACCCCTCTCCGCTGTTTGCCCGGCGCTACCGCTCCGCTTCCGTGGTGGTGTACTCGCCGGCCCAGGCGGCCACCGCGAGGCGGCGCAGGGCCTCGTCCCGGTCGCACGGGTGGGCGCCCAGGGACACCTGGCGGGCGACGATGGCGCGTTCCGCGCGCATCAGCCGCCAGCCGCGGCGCAGCAGGAAGGGCACCGACTTGCGGCCCTCCTTCAGGTCGCGCGCGAAGCGCCGCCGGAAGGTGGTGACCGCCCCGCGGTTCAGGCACAGCGCGTCGGCGAGCAGGCCGAGTTCCCGGCAGTGTTCGACGATCTCCGCGGCGAAGATGCCCTCCGCGATGAACAGCGGGGTGCGGTCGAGCCGCAGCGTCTCCTCGCCGGTACGGGCGCTGAGCGCGATGTCGTACACCGGCACCGGCGTCGAACCCGTGGCGCACAGCCGGGCGATGGCGTCGAGTGCGACCTGCGCGTCCCACGAGCCCGGGTGGTCCCAGTCGATGTCCGAACTCCCCTCCACCAGGGGCAGAGTCGGGTCGTCGGCCTCCTTGTAGAAGTCGTCCAGGCGCAGGACGGGCAGCCCGGAACGGGCGGCGACCAGGGACTTGCCCGAACCCGAGGGGCCGCACAGCAGCACGACACGGGCGGGGGACGGGGGATGAATGCTCACGGAACACCAGTTTGACGCATGGAGTGCGGCCTGCCGACCCCGCGGTTCGCTTTTGAAGCGCGGGCCACCTCTCAACTACCCTGTGTCGCGACATCATTACCCTGCGCACCTGAAGGTGACACCAGTGATGGCCCGACACAGCAAGAACCAGTACCCCACCGCGCGCCGTGCCCTGTTCGCCCTCCTGACCGCCGGCGCGGCGCTGGGCGCGGGCGCGGCGACGGCCCACGCGGACACGGACGCCCCGCTCGCGCGCGTGCCGTTGCGCGCGACCCCCCTGGGCGACATCGACCCCAAGGCGGGGCTCACGACCCTCACCGGCACGCTCGGCTACGCCACGGGACCGATCGCCGGCATCAAGCCCAACCCCCTGGCGGGCACCGGCGTCGATCCCCTCGCCAACGGAGTGGGCACCCGGATCGCCGACTTCAAGCCGGTGGGCACCCAGACGCTGACGGCCCCGATCGCGGAGGCGGAGTCGGTGGGGGCGGTGCCGGTGGTGGGGCAGGTGCTGGGGTTGTTGGGGGGTGGGCGTGGGTGAGGGGACTGTGGGACACCACGGACGCCGGCGACCCCGTCCCGGTGGGCAGGGCCCTCGACCCGCCCGGCGTCAGCGGCCCCCGGCGGCCCGACCCCGTCGGCCCGGAAGCCTGGTCGGCCGCCTTCAGCCCCGACGACCGCACCCTGGCCGTCGGCGGCGACAACGGGACAGAGCTGTGGGACATCACGCACCCCGCCGAGCCGCGACTCATCGACGGGGCGATCGACCACGGCGGGATCACCGACTCGGTCGCCTTCGGCCCGGACGGCAGGACACTGGCCACTGCGGGCTCCGACGGAGTGACGCTATGGGACATATCGGACCTCCGGCGTGCCGCTCCCCGGGGGAAACCGCTGTCGTGGGATGCCGACGAAGCCGTCTTCAGTCCGGACGGAACCGTTCTCGGCACGATCAGCCGGAAACCCGGCGGTGATCTGACGGTCGGCCTGTGGGACGTCACCGACCCGGACCGCCCCACCCTCCTCGGCACGCCCTCCCGGCCCGAACAGGAAATACAGTCCATCGCGTTCCACCCCGGCGGGAAGCTGCTGGCCGGTGCAGGCTTCGACGGCACCGTGCGGCTGTGGGACATCGGGAACCCGAGGAAGCCCGTCCCGGCGGGCGCCCCGCTGACGCAGCACGTCCAGAGCGTCGACTCGGTCGCCTTCAGTCCGGACGGCAGGATTCTCGCCAGTGCGGGGGAGGACGGCACCATACGCCTGTGGGACGTCACGGACGGCAGGGCGGCGAAGCCCTTCGGCAGCCCCTTGACGAGCCTGGGATGGACCACGGCACTCGGATTCAGCCCCGACGGAGACGCCCTGGCGACCAATGCCGACCGCATCGCCCACCTGGTGCCCATGAGTCCCGATCAGGCCGTCCGGCAGATCTGCCGCGCCACGGCCGGACGTCTCACCGGCGACGAGTGGCGCATGTACGTACCCGATCTCGCCTTCACCCGGCCCTGCGCGTGACCGCCGGACGGAGAGGCGGCGGCCGGGGCCCCGGCGGCTTCTCCGGGCGAGCCGCCACGACGCCGGGAGCCGCGCCCCCGAGGGAGGGGACGCGGCTCCCGGCCTGCCGGGGGACCGGGCTCAGTACGAGGAACCGGCGGCGCCCAGCGCGCCCGTCGTGTGCCAGACCGTCTTCGTCTCCAGGAAGGCCGTCAGGCGTTCGGTTCCCGGAGTCCCGGAGTAATCCACAGCCTGGGGACGCAGGACGCGCTTCAGGTTGTCGGCCGCCGCGATCTCCAGCTCCTTCGCCAGGGCCTCGTCGGCGCCCGCGAGGTCGATCGCGTTGACGTCCTGGTGGGCGGCGAGCGGGGCGGCGATCTCCGCCGTGCGGCCGGAGAGGATGTTCACCACGCCGCCGGGGACGTCGGAGGTGGCCAGGACCTCGGCCAGGGAGAGGGCGGGGAGCGGGGACTTCTCGCTCGCCACCACGACCGCCGTGTTACCGGTGGCGATCACCGGGGCGAGGACCGAGACCAGGCCGAGGAACGACGACTCCTGGGGGGCCAGTACGGCCACCACGCCCGTCGGCTCCGGCGAGGACAGGTTGAAGAATGGACCCGCGACCGGGTTCGCGCCGCCGACCACCTGGGCGATCTTGTCGGTCCAGCCCGCGTACCAGACCCAGCGGTCGACGGCCGCGTCCACGACGGCCGCGGCCCTGGACTTCGACAGGCCCTCCGCCTCGGCCACCTCGCGCACGAACTGCTCGCGGCGGCCCTCCAGCATCTCCGCGACGCGGTACAGGACCTGACCGCGGTTGTACGCCGTCGCGCCCGACCAGCCGCCGAACGCCTTGCGTGCCGCGACCACCGCGTCCCGGGCGTCCTTGCGGGAGGACAGGGGAGCGTTGGCCAGCCAGTTGCCCTTCGCGTCGGTCACCTCGTACACCCGGCCGCTCTCGGAACGCGGGAACTTCCCGCCGACGTACAGCTTGTAGGTCTTGAAGACGGAGAGTCGCTCGGTCTTCTCGGTCTTCTCAGACATCGAGGTACGCCTCCAGGCCGTGGCGGCCGCCCTCGCGGCCGAAGCCCGACTCCTTGTAACCGCCGAACGGCGAGGTGGGGTCGAACTTGTTGAACGTGTTGGACCAGATGACACCGGCGCGCAGCTTGCTCGCGACGGCCAGGATGCGGGAGCCCTTCTCGGACCAGATGCCCGCCGACAGGCCGTACTGCGTGTTGTTCGCCTTGGCGACCGCCTCGTCCGGGGTGCGGAAGGTGAGGACCGACAGCACCGGGCCGAAGATCTCCTCGCGGGCGATGGTGTGGGCCTGGGTGACGTTCGTGAAGAGCGTCGGCGCGAACCAGTAGCCGGCACCCGGCAGTTCGCAGGACGGAGACCAGCGCTCGGCGCCCTCCGCCTCGCCCGCCTCGGCCAGCGCGGTGATCCGGGCCAGCTGCTCGGCGGAGTTGATCGCGCCGATGTCGGTGTTCTTGTCCAGCGGGTCGCCCAGGCGCAGCGTGGAAAGGCGGCGCTTCAGGGAGTCCAGCAGCTCGTCCTGGACCGACTCCTGGACGAGGAGGCGGGAGCCCGCGCAGCAGACCTGGCCCTGGTTGAAGAAGATGCCGTTCACGACGCCCTCGACGGCCTGGTCGATCGGGGCGTCGTCGAAGACGATGTTCGCGCCCTTGCCGCCGAGTTCGAGGGTGAGCTTCTTGCGCGTGCCGGCCACGGCCCGCGCGATCGCCTTGCCGACCGCCGTCGAGCCCGTGAACGCGACCTTGTTCACGTCCGGGTGCGCGACCAGGGAGGCGCCGGTACGGCCGTCACCGGTCACGATGTTGACGACGCCCCTGGGCAGGCCCGCCTGGCGGCAGATGTCCGCGAAGAACAGGGCGGACAGCGGGGTGGTCTCGGCGGGCTTCAGGACGACCGTGTTGCCGGTCGCGAGCGCCGGGGCGATCTTCCAGGCCAGCATCAGCAGCGGGAAGTTCCAGGGGATGACCTGGCCGGCCACGCCGAGCGGCCGCGGGTTCGCCCCGAAGCCGGCGTGGTCGAGCTTGTCGGCCCAGCCCGCGTAGTAGAAGAAGTGGGCGGCGACCAGGGGAAGGTCCGCGTCGCGGGTCTCCTTGATCGGCTTGCCGTTGTCCAGCGTCTCCAGGACGGCCAGTTCGCGGCTGCGCTCCTGGATGATCCGGGCGATGCGGAACAGGTACTTGGCGCGCTCGGAACCGGGCAGCGCGGACCACTTCTCGAAGGCCTTGCGGGCGGCCCTGACGGCGCGGTCGACGTCCTCCTCGGAGGCGTCGGCGACCTCCGACAGCACCTCTTCGGTGGACGGCGAGACGGTCTTGAAGACCTTGCCGCCGGAAGCCTCGGTGAACTCGCCGTCGATGAACAGGCCGTAGGACGGCGCGATGTCCACGACGGAGCGGGACTCGGGTGCCGGTGCGTACTCGAATGCGGATGACAGCATTTCCATGTCCATGGGGTCTCAGTCCACCGTCACGTAGTCGGGGCCGGAGTAACGGCCGCTGGCCAGCTTCTGGCGCTGCATCAGCAGGTCGTTCAGCAGCGAGGAGGCGCCGAAGCGGAACCAGTGGTTGTCCAGCCAGTCCGCGCCCGCGGTCTCGTTGACCAGGACGAGGAACTTGACGGCGTCCTTGCTGGTGCGGATGCCACCGGCCGGCTTCACGCCGACCTGGACGCCGGTCTGGGCGCGGAAGTCGCGCACCGCCTCCAGCATCAGCAGGGTGTTGGCGGGGGTCGCGTTGACGGCGACCTTGCCCGTCGAGGTCTTGATGAAGTCGGCGCCCGCGAGCATGCCGAGCCAGGAGGCGCGGCGGATGTTGTCGTACGTCGACAGCTCGCCGGTCTCGAAGATGACCTTCAGCCGTGCGCTCGTGCCGCAGGTCTCCTTGACGGCGACGATCTCGTCGTACACCTTCAGGTACTTGCCCGCGAGGAACGCGCCGCGGTCGATGACCATGTCGATCTCGTCGGCGCCCGCGGCGACGGCGTCCCGCACGTCGGCCAGCTTCACGTCGAGCGCGGCACGGCCGGCCGGGAAGGCGGTGGCGACCGAGGCGACCTTGACGGCCGGAGCTCCGCCGGCGGCAGTGATCGCCTCCTTCGCGACGGCCACCATGTCCGGGTAGACGCAGACCGCGGCCGTGGTCGGGCTCGTACGGTCCGTCGGGTCGGGGTGGACGGCCTTGGCGCCGAGCGCCCGGACCTTGCCCGGGGTGTCCGCGCCTTCCAGCGTCGTCAGGTCGACCATCGAGATGGCGAGGTCGATGGCGTAGGCCTTCGCGGTGGTCTTGATGGAACGGGTACCGAGCGACGCGGCGCGCGCCTCCAGGCCGACCGCGTCGACGCCGGGCAGCCCGTGCAGGAAGCGGCGCAGCGAACTGTCGGACGCGGTGACGTCGGCAAGCGCATGTGCGGGGGGTGCAGTGGTGGGCATGGTCACCAGACGAGCATATCTACGCGCGTAGCGGCTGTACAGCCCCGGGGCGGTTTCCGGGGTGCTCCCCGGTCCGGCCTTCGGCCCCGGTGCGGGGCCGGGGAGCGGGGAGCGGGAGATCACGGATGCGTACGGGTCCCGGGGGACATGGCGGCCGTCGCGCGGTCGTCATGCACAATCAGGGCCATGACGTCCCCGGACCACAAGCCAACCGCTTCGCAGCCCCCGGTGCCCACCGTGAAGGACCGGATCTACCGCTCGCCCATGGGGCTCGCGGGCGGCGTGCTGCTGCTCGCGGTCGTCGCCTGGCTGGGCTTCGACGCGCTGTTCAAGGGCCACGGCCGCACCCCGTGGCTCGCGCTGGCCACGATGATCCTGGTCATTCCGCTGGTGATCGCCTTCACGCTGCGCCCGGCGGTGTTCGCCAACGAGGACCGGCTGCGGATCCGCAACCCGTACCGGGTGATCACCGTGCCGTGGGGCGAGGTCGAGGCGCTGCGCTCCGGTTTCACCAACGAGGTGTGCACCAAGTCCGGCGCGAAGTACCAGTTGTGGGCTGTTCCCGTGTCGCTGCGCGCCCGTAAGAAGGCCGAGCGGCGGGCGGCGAGCGCGGCGCGGCGGTCGGCGTCGGACGGTGCCGGGCTCGGCGCCAGGGGCCTCGGCTTCGGCGGGCTCACGGCACGCAGCGCCGACTCCGTCGGGCCGACCCGGGCGGAGGGCGACAAGGTCATGGACGATCTGCGCGACCTGCTGGACCGGCGCGGCTCGGCGGAGTCCGCCCAGGGCGGGACGACGATCCGCTGGGCCTACGAGGTGGCGGCGCCGACGGTGGCGGGGGCCGTGCTGCTGGTGATCCTGCTGGTGACGGGCGGCTGAGAAGGCGCTGTCACGGACAAGGGGCACCCCTGGATCGGGAATCCGGGGGTGCCCCTGGCCTTTGCGGTGGCTGCGGTGGTTTCAGATGCCGGCGGCCGCGGAGAGGTCGCGCTTGACGGCCGCCAGGAGGTCCTTCGCGCGGGTGTGGGCGGCCGGCAGGGCGGCGCGGTCCGGGACCGGTACGACGACCTCCAGGTAGCACTTCAGCTTGGGCTCGGTGCCGCTGGGGCGGACGATGACGCGGGCGCCGTCGAGGGTGTAGCGCAGACCGTCCGTCGGCGGCAGCGTCTCCGTGCCCTTGGTCAGATCCTCGGCCCGGGTGATGGCCAGGCCCGCGAGCCGGCTCGGGGGCTGCTCGCGCAGGCGGCGCATCGCGTCGGCGATCAGGGAGAGGTCCTGGACGCGCACGGACAGCTGGTCGGTGGCGTGCAGGCCGTGCTCGACGGCGAGGTCGTCCAGGAGGTCGAGGAGGGTGCGGCCCTCCTCCTTCAGCCGGGACGCCAGTTCGGTGATCAGGAGGGCCGCGGTGATGCCGTCCTTGTCGCGCACGCCCTCGGGGTCCACGCAGTAGCCGAGTGCCTCCTCGTAGCCGTAGCGCAGGCCGTCGACGCGGGCGATCCACTTGAAGCCGGTGAGCGTCTCCTCGTACGGCAGCCCCGCCTGCTCGGCGATCCGGCCGAGCAGGGAGGAGGAGACGATCGACTCCGCGAAGGTGCCCCGCGCACCGCGGCCCACCAGGTGGGCGGCGAGCAGCGCGCCGACCTCGTCGCCGCGCAGCATGCGCCACTCGCCGCCGTCCTTGACGGCCACCGCGCAGCGGTCGGCGTCCGGGTCGTTGGCGATGACCAGGTCGGGGTCGGTGGCGCGGGCCCGGGCGAACGCCAGGTCCATCGCGCCCGGCTCCTCCGGGTTGGGGAAGGCGACGGTCGGGAAGTCCGGGTCGGGCTCGGCCTGTTCGGCGACCAGCACGGGCTCGGGGAAGCCTGCGCGGGCGAAGGCGGCGAGCAGGACGTCCTTGCCGACGCCGTGCATGGCGGTGTAGACGGTGCGGGCGGTGCGGGGGGAGCCGTCCGCCAGTACGGCGTCGGTACGGGCGAGGTAGGCGTCCAGGACCGCGTCGTCCAGGATCTCCCAGCCCTCCTCGGGGCGCGGCACGTCGTTCAGGGAGGTGATCGCGGCGATCTCGGCGGCGATTCCCGCGTCGGCCGGGGGCACGATCTGGGAGCCGTCGCCCAGGTACACCTTGTAGCCGTTGTCCCGGGGCGGGTTGTGGCTGGCGGTGACCTCCACGCCCGCGACCGCGCCCAGGTGCCGGATCGCGAAGGCGAGCACGGGGGTGGGGAGCGGACGGGGGAGCACGGCGGCACGCAGGCCGGCGCCGGTCATCACGGCGGCGGTGTCGCGGGCGAAGTCGGCGGACTTGTGGCGGGCGTCGTAACCGATGACGACGAGGCCGGCGCCGGTGCCCCCGTGGGGGGTGCCGTTCTTCTTCAGGTACGCGGCGAGACCGGCGGCGGCGCGGATGACGACGCTGCGGTTCATGCGCATCGGGCCGGCACCGAGTTCGCCGCGCAGCCCTGCGGTGCCGAACTGGAGCGTGCCGGCGAAACGTGCCGCCAGCTCCTTCTCGTCGCCGGCGTCGATCAGTCCGGCGAGTTCGGCGCGGGTGTCCGGGTCGGGGTCCTCGGCGAGCCATGCGTCGGCCCGCGCGATCAGATCGTGCACCTTGGGATCAACCTCTCCTGTGTTTGCCGTTCTGCCGCCCGCCTCCCACCCGACTCGGTCGGCCGGGAGGCGGGCGGTGGGGCGTGGTGGTGGGGTGGTGGCGGTAGGTCGGGTGTGCCGGCGGTGGGGGAGGGGCGGCGCCCACGAGGTCGTGGACGGGGCGCCCGCGTCATGGGGGGCACGCTGTCATGGGTGGCGCGCCCGCGTCGTGGTGAGGGGCGCGCCACGCCCACGCCGCCGCGGGGAGGGCGTCCAGTTCCTGGCGGGCGCGGGGTCCGCGTTGCCGCGAGGACCGCGCCCGTGCGGATACAGCGGTTGGCCGTCGTGCCCCGTACCCGTTGGCGCGCGGCGGCCCGCCCGTGCGGCCGCGGTGGGCGGCTCGCCCGGCACCGCTCGTACCGCCGCGCTCCGACGACCGACCGGCCACTCGGCATTCCGGCCGGACCACGCGTGCCGCCCGGCGCTCGACCGGGCCGTCCGGCGGACCCGCGGGCCCTGGAGGCCGCCCTTGCGTCCTGGAGGCCACCCGCGCGACCGGCGCCGAGCCGGTCACACGACCGGTCCGACCGCCCGGGCCCCGGGGCCGCCCGAGAGCCGCATGGCACCCGGCCGAACCGACCCCGCGGTCCGGCCGGACCATGCGAACCGTCCGCCGGCCGGCCGGGTCGCTCATCTCCCCGGTGCTCGGCCGGATCGCCCGAGCCGCCTGACGGCCGGCTGGATCGCCCGAGCCGCCTGACGGCCGACCGGATTCGCCCGAGGTGCCCGACGGTCGAGCGGGTGCCCCGCGCCATTTGTCAGCCGGCCGGATCACGCGTGCCACCCGGTCCCGAGTGCGTCCACCGGACTGGCCGATGGCCGACGGGGCGGGCGGCCGGTCGGACGGCCCGCGTCCTCCGGCACCTGTCCGGATCACGCGCGCCACCCGGCCGGGTCGCACCCGCACCCCGCCGCGGTCCCCCGGAAGCCCCCCGCCTCCGGGTCCCCGGGGCGGGGCTACAGCTTGCCCAGGACCTGGGCCAGCAGGGTGCCCATCCGGGCGGCCGAGTCGCGGCCGGCCTGGAGGACCTCCTCGTGGTTGAGGGGTTCGCCGGTCATGCCGGCCGCGAGGTTGGTGACGAGGGAGATGCCGAGGACCTCCGCGCCGGCCTCGCGCGCGGCGATGGCTTCCAGGACCGTGGACATGCCGACCAGGTCCGCGCCGATGACGCGGGCCATGCGGATCTCGGCCGGAGTCTCGTAGTGCGGGCCGGGGAACTGCGCGTAGACGCCCTCCTCCAGGGAGGGGTCGACCTCCTTGCACAGGGCGCGCAGTCGGGGCGAGTACAGGTCGGTCAGGTCGACGAAGTTCGCGCCCACGATCGGCGAGGTGGCCGTGAGGTTGATGTGGTCGCTGATGAGCACCGGCTGGCCGGGGCGCATGCCCTCGCGCAGACCGCCGCAGCCGTTGGTGAGCACCACGGTCTTGCAGCCGGCGGCGACGGCCGTACGCACGCCGTGCGCGACGGCGGCGACGCCGCGGCCCTCGTAGTAGTGGGTACGGCCCAGGAAGACCAGGGCCCGCTTGTCACCGAAGGAGTACGAGCGGATCTTGCCGCCGTGCCCCTCGACGGCCGGCGGCGGGAAGCCGGGCAGCTCGGTGACCTGGAACTCCGCGTCGGGTGCGCCCAGGGCGTCGACGGCCGGAGCCCAGCCGGAGCCCATCACGAGGGCGACGTCGTGGGTCTCGGCGCCGGTCAGTTCGCGCAGGCGCGCGGCGGCGGCGTCGGCGGCGGCGTGGGGATCGCCCTGGATGTCGTCCGGAAGAAGAGATGCGTTCACGTGGACGAGGGTAGCCGCTTCTCGCCTACGCGCGTAGATGACAGACCTCACCGGATCGGGATCGTTGTCTTGTCGTTTCCGACGATGGATTACCGCGGGTAATCGGTGGTCGCCGCAGGCGTGCGCCGGTCAGCAGGGGCGCTTGCGCAGCTCCATCACGTAGTCGTGGGGCGCGCCGGCGGACTCCGCGGCGTCGGCGATCTCACCCAGGTAGCGGGCCGACGGAAGGCCGCCCTCGTAGTCGTCGAGGACGTAGGTCCAGGCCGCCTTCTCGCCGTCCAGGGTGTGCACGCGGACGCGGATCCGGCGGTACGTGCCGAGGTCCACGCCCTCCCAGCGGTCGAGTGACTCCTCGTCCATGGGCGCGATGTCGTACAGGCCGACGAACACCTGGGCCAGCGGCTCCTCGACGAGCGTCGCCAGCGCGCCCTCCCAGCCGAGCAGCTCGCCCCCGAAGGTCAGCCGCCAGTCGTTCAGCCAGCCCGTGGCGCGCAGCGGGGAGTGCGGGGCGCGGCGGGCCATCAGCCGGGCGTCGAGGTTGCCGGCGTAGGCGGCATAAAGCGACATGGGGAGAGGTTACGGCAGCGCCCCCACCCCTCTTACGCGCCCCGGAAGAGAGCCCCGGGGCGCCCCTGAGCGGCCGCGGCCCGGTGCCACCGGGTCTCCCGCCCGCGCGGGGCCTCGCCGCCGGGGGTGTCCGGGGAGGCGAAGCGGAACGGCACCCCGAGGTGGTCGGCGAGGGCCCTGCCCGCCTCGGTGGCCGGGGGTCCCGGTGGCCCCGGCCGGGTGGTGGACGGTCGCCAGATGCCCCTCCCCGGGCGGATCGTCCGTGACCGCGACCGGCAGGACGAACCGGTCGTGGACCGTGCCGCCGCCCCAGAGGTCCTCGACGGCGACCGGCCGGCCCGGGAGGGCCGCCGCGCGGGACGCGGGCGAGGGGCAGTCGACGGGGTCCGGGGAAGCACGCCGGACCCGGTCTCCGCGTCGGCCTCCGCCCGTGTCCGCTCCTCCAGGGAGGCCCACCAGCCGCTCATCGGGCCACCGGTCGGGATGCGCGATCCGGCATGCGGTGAACGTACGTCGCCGCACGTCGGGAGGCTCCCGCTCCCCCCGGGCAGTCGCATCTTGAGGCGTGCGGGACAATGGGGTACGTGACTCGGATCGTGATCATCGGTGGCGGACCCGGCGGATATGAAGCGGCGCTGGTGGCCGCGCAACTCGGTGCGGAGGTGACCGTCGTCGACTGCGACGGTCTGGGCGGCGCGTCGGTGCTGACCGACTGCGTGCCGTCGAAGACCCTTATCGCTACGGCCGAGGTCATGACGACCTTCGACTCGTCGTACGAGGAACTCGGGATCATCGTCGCCGACGACACCCCGCCCCTGGAGCGGGCCGCCCGCGTCGTCGGTGTGGACCTCGGCAAGGTCAACCGAAGGGTCAAGCGGCTCGCGCTGGCGCAGTCGCACGACATCACCGCCTCTGTGACGCGCGCCGGCGCGCGGGTCATGCGCGGGCGCGGACGCCTGGAGGGCATGCAGGCCCTCGACGGGTCGAGGAAGGTCGTCGTCACCGCCGCCGACGGCACCGAGGAGACCCTCACCGCCGACGCCGTGCTCATCGCCACCGGCGGGCACCCGCGCGAGCTGCCCGACGCCCAGCCCGACGGCGAGCGCATCCTCAACTGGACCCAGGTCTACGACCTCAACGAGCTGCCCGAAGAGCTGATCGTGGTCGGCTCCGGCGTGACCGGTGCCGAGTTCGCCGGCGCCTACCAGGCCCTCGGCTCCAAGGTCACCCTCGTCTCCTCCCGCGACCGCGTGCTGCCCGGCGAGGACCCGGACGCCGCCGCCGTCCTGGAGGACGTCTTCCGTCGCCGTGGCATGAACGTCATGGCCCGTTCCCGCGCGCAGTCCGCCAAGCGCGTCGGCGACCGGGTCGAGGTCACGCTCGCGGACGGCCGGGTCATCACCGGCACCCACTGCCTCATGGCCGTCGGCGCCATCCCGAACAGCGCGGGCCTCGGTCTGGAGGAGGCCGGCGTCAAGGTGCGCGACTCCGGGCACATCTGGACCGACAAGGTCTCCCGCACGACCGCCCCCGGCGTCTACGCGGCCGGTGACGTGACCGGCGTCTTCGCGCTCGCGTCCGTCGCCGCCATGCAGGGCCGTATCGCGATGTACCACTTCCTCGGCGACGCGGTGGCCCCGCTGAACCTGAAGACGGTCTCCTCCAACGTCTTCACCGACCCCGAGATCGCCACCGTCGGCTACACGCAGGCGGACGTGGACGCGGGCAAGATCGACGCCAGGGCCGTCAAGCTGCCCCTGCTGCGCAACCCGCGCGCCAAGATGCAGGGCATCCGGGACGGCTTCGTGAAGATCTTCTGCCGGCCGGGCACGGGCATCGTCGTCGGCGGCGTGGTCGTCGCGCCGCGCGCCTCGGAACTCATCCACCCCATCTCGATCGCCGTCGACAACAACCTGACGGTCGAACAGATCGCGAACGCGTTCACGGTGTACCCCTCCCTCTCGGGGTCGATCGCGGAGGTCGCGCGGCAGCTGCACACCCGCAAGGCGAGCGCCGAGGGTTGATGACCTGCGGCAACTTCCCGCTGGTCGCGGGGGGTTGCCGTACATGCGGATGGCATAGTCGGGGTGGACAGGTCCCGGGCAGGTCCTATACCACTTCGGGTTCCGGCATGCGAACAACTTCTGTTAATCGGCGCAAACTGCTGAAAGCAGACGGTCGCTGGGGTTACTGTCAGTTTCGTGTTCGCTGCTGAACGTCGCCAACTGATCCTCGAAATGGTGCGAGCGAACGGTGCCGTGTCGCTCCGTGAGCTCGCCCGCGTCGTCCAGACCTCCGAAGTGACCGTACGGCGGGACGTGCGGGCACTGGAGGCGGAAGGACTCCTCGACCGCCGGCACGGCGGTGCGGTACTGCCGGGTGGTTTCACCCGGGAGTCCGGCTTCCCGCAGAAGTCGCACCTCGCGACCGCCGAGAAGACGGCGATCGCCGATCTCGCCGCCGGCCTCGTCGAAGAGGGCGAGGCGATCGTGGTGGGTGCCGGTACGACCACGCAGGAGCTGGCCCGCCGGCTCGCCCGCGTGCCCGGCCTCACGGTGGTCACCAACTCCCTGCTGGTCGCCCAGGCGTTGGCCCATGCCAACCGGGTGGAGGTCGTCATGACCGGCGGCACCCTGCGCGGCTCCAACTACGCGCTCGTCGGCTCCGGCGCCGAACAGTCCCTCCAGGGGCTGCGGGTGTCCAAGGCGTTCCTGTCCGGGAGCGGCCTCACGGCCGAACGCGGCCTGTCCACCTCCAACATGCTCTCGGCCTCGGTGGACCGCACCCTCGTGCAGGCCGCCGCGGAGGTCGTGGTCCTCGCCGACCACACCAAGCTGGGTACCGACACGATGTTCCAGACCGTGCCGACGGATCTCATCACCCGCCTCGTCACCGACGAACCGCCCGCCCACGACGATCGCGCCGCCACGGAGCTGCAGGCCCTCGCCGACCAGGGGGTGCAGATCGCCGTGGCCGGGGCGAACGGAAGCCCGGGGGGTGACCAGGTCCCGTCGGCCCGCCGCGCCCAGCTGCCGGGACCACGCCGGAGCCAACTCCCCGCCGGCACCCTGCGCCCGGCCCCGGCCCTGTCCGACCAGCCGGCCACGTCGGAGCGGGCACGGGTCGCCGACCTCCGCCGCCGCTGACACCGGAGCCCGCTCGGTCGACGGGTGCGTCCGGTGGGCCGGGTGCGGGCAGGGGCTCCTCGGCGACCGGGCGGCCGGGGCCGCGCGGGCGCCCGGGAGAGTGGTCACGGCGACGAGCCGCATGGGCGGATCGGTCGACCGGGCCCGCCGGAGGGGCGTGAGGGCGCGGTGAGTGCCCTGGCGGGCGGTCCGTGGCGCCGAGGGGCGGGGGACCGCTCCGAGGCCCCTGTGGCCGTCTCACGGCAGCGAGAGCGGCCCCCTGTGGCCGACCTACGGCAGCGAGAGCGGCCCCCTGCGGCCCACCCACGGCAGCGACGAGCGCCCTCCCCGGGCCCCGACGCGAGTCGGCCCCCGGCGCGAACGCACCAGGGGCCGAACAGGTGTCCTACCGCGGACCTCAGTCCTTGATCTCGCAGATGGCCGCGCCCGACGTGATGGACGCGCCGACCTCCGCGGACAGACCCTTGATCGTGCCCGCCTTGTGGGCGTTCAGGGGCTGCTCCATCTTCATGGCCTCCAGGACGACGACCAGGTCGCCCTCCTTGACCTCCTGGCCCTCCTCGACCGCGACCTTGACGATCGTGCCCTGCATCGGGGAGGCGAGGGTGTCGCCGGAGGCGACGGGGCCGGACTTCTTGGCGGCGCGGCGCTTGGGCTTGGCGCCCGCCGCGAGGCCGGTGCGGGCCAGGGACATGCCCAGCGAGGACGGGAGGGAGACCTCCAGGCGCTTGCCGCCGACCTCGACGACCACGGTCTCGCGACCCGCGTCCTCCTCCGCCTCGACGTCGGCCGGGGCGGCGAAGGGCTTGATCTCGTTGACGAACTCGGTCTCGATCCAGCGGGTGTGGACCTTGAACGGCTCGGTGGAGCCGGTCAGCTCGGGGGCGAACGCCGTGTCCCGGACCACCACGCGGTGGAAGGGGATCGCGGTGGCCATGCCCTCGACCTGGAACTCGTCCAGAGCGCGCGCGGCCCGCTCCAGGGCCTCCTTGCGGGTGCGGCCGGTGACGATCAGCTTGGCGAGCAGCGAGTCCCACGCCGGACCGATGACCGAGCCGGACTCCACGCCGGCGTCCAGGCGGACACCCGGGCCGGACGGCGGGGCGAACGTGGTGACCGTGCCGGGGGCGGGCAGGAAGTTGCGGCCCGGGTCCTCGCCGTTGATGCGGAACTCGAAGGAGTGGCCGCGCAGCTCCGGGTCGCCGTACCCCAGCTCCTCGCCGTCGGCGATGCGGAACATCTCGCGGACCAGGTCGATGCCGGCGACCTCCTCGGTCACCGGGTGCTCGACCTGGAGACGGGTGTTGACCTCCAGGAAGGAGATCGTGCCGTCCTGGCCGACCAGGAACTCGCAGGTGCCCGCGCCCTCGTAGTGGGCCTCCTTGAGGATGGCCTTGGAGGCGCGGTACAGCTCGGCGACCTGCTCGTCGGAGAGGAACGGCGCCGGGGCCTCCTCCACGAGCTTCTGGTGGCGGCGCTGCAGCGAGCAGTCACGGGTGGACACGACGACCACATTGCCGTGCTTGTCCGCCAGGCACTGGGTCTCCACGTGCCGCGGACGGTCCAGGTAGCGCTCCACGAAGCACTCGCCGCGGCCGAAGGCGGCGACCGCCTCGCGCACCGCGGAGTCGTACAGCTCGGGCACCTCTTCGAGCGTGCGGGCGACCTTCAGACCGCGGCCGCCACCGCCGAACGCCGCCTTGATGGCGATCGGCAGACCGTGCTGCTCGGCGAAGGCGACGACCTCGTCGGCGCCCGAGACCGGGTCGGGGGTACCGGCCACCAGGGGCGCGCCGGCGCGCTGGGCGATGTGGCGGGCCGCCACCTTGTCGCCCAGGTCGCGGATGGCCTGCGGCGGCGGGCCGATCCAGATCAGGCCGGCGTCGAGCACGGCCTGCGCGAAGTCGGCGTTCTCCGAGAGGAAGCCGTAACCCGGGTGGATGGCGTCCGCGCCGGACTCCCGGGCCGCGTTCAGGACCTTGTCGATGTCCAGATAGCTGGTGGCCGGGGTGTCACCGCCCAGGGCGAACGCCTCATCCGCAGCACGGACATGCAGAGCGTCCCGGTCCGGGTCCGCGTAGACGGCAACGCTCGCGATACCGGCGTCCCGGCAAGCCCGAGCCACCCGGACAGCGATTTCGCCACGGTTGGCGATGAGCACCTTGCGCACGATTGAGGCTCCCTCCTTGAAACAAGCCGAGTTTAGGGACAGCCGACACGGCTCTTCGACCCGTCCCCAATGGTGAGCTTGCCCACACGGAGCGTGATGCGTGGCTCGCTGGGGCGCGAAATCCCACGTCGCACCTTGCTACGCAGGACTCCTCCGGAAAACCCTAGCCCCGCCATGTGGTCAAGGTCTCTGTAAGGGCGTGCTGCGGCCCACTCGGTTTCTTTGTCGAGTCCCTACGAATGGCCCAATGATTCTTTGCTGGCGCACGAACCCTTGTCCCCTGGTTTACCCGTTAGTAGCGTTCGCCCTGTCCGGACGTACTGTGGGTAACCGAGGGATGGGTGGGGCCGATGGTGCGCAGAACCGTGGCGTGGGTGGTGGCCGTCGTCCTCCTCGTGGAGGCGCTCGGCATCGGGGCGCTGAACTGGTTCCTCGGTGTGGTCGTGGAGCGCCAGAAGATGTCCATGGCCGGCCTGGACCCGCACCTGATGTCGATGTCCTCGAAGATCGGCGGCGTGGTCTTCGGCCTCTACTTCGCGCTGTGCGCCCTGGTCGCCCTGCTGGTGGCGGTCCGCGACCGCGCCCCCGCCGGCTTCGGGCGCGTCGTGCTGATCAGCGCGGCGGTCGTGCACGGCCTGCTGGGCGCCTTCGCCTGGGGCCTGGTCGGCCCGACGGCCTTCGTGGCCATGGTCGTGGTGCTGGCGCTCCTGGTGCTGCTCCTGGTGTCGTACGACCGCGACGGCGGCCCCGCCGAGGCCGCCCCCGGCGCGAGCGGCGGGACGGGCGGCGACCCGAGGGGCGCGGACGAGCCGGTGGACGCCTCCGCCGCCCCGGCGGGTGAACCGGCCGCCGGGCGTCCGGCGGAGCCGCAGGACGGCGACGACGAGCCGCGGGACGCCGTCCCCGAGCGGCTCACCCGGCCGGTGCCCACAGCTCCGTGATGCCGACGCCCAGCTCCGCCAGCAGCTTGCGCACCAGGGGCAGGCTGATGCCGATCACATTGCCGTGATCGCCGTCGATGCCCTCGATGAACGGCGCCGAACGGCCGTCCAGGGTGAACGCCCCCGCGACGTACAGGGGCTCGCCGGAGGCCACGTACGCGGCGATCTCCTCGTCGCTGGGCTCGCCGAACCGTACGACCGTGGAGGCGGTCGCCGAGACGTAGCGCTTGGCCTCCGTGTCCCAGACGCAGTGCCCCGTCTGCAGGACGCCGGCCCGGCCGCGCATCGACTTCCAGCGGGCGGTGGCCTCCTCGGCGTCCGCGGGCTTGCCGAGCGCGTGCCCGTCCAGCTCCAGCACCGAGTCGCAGCCGATCACCAGGGCGCCCTGCACCTCGGGCAGCGCCGCCACGACCGACGCCTTCGCCTCGGCCAGGGCGAGCGCCAGTTCTGCGGGGGTGGGGGCGGTGACGGCGTCCTCGTCGACCCCGCTCACCACGACCTCGGGCATGAGGCCCGCCTGCCGGAGCAGGCCGAGGCGGGCGGGGGACTGGGAGGCGAGCACGAGTCGCCTGCGGCGCGTTGCGGTCATGCGGTCAGGTTAGTCACCCGTTCGCGAGCGGGCGCGAATCACCTGCCGGTGGGCTCGGGGCGGACGCCGGTGGGCTCAGCGCAGACCCGCCAGGGCGGCCACGACCATGGCCGCGGTCACGGCCACGGCCATGAGGACGCCGAGCCGCCGCAGCATGTCCTGCGCGTCGCGCAGCTCTTTCGGCGGTTCGTCGTCCGGGTCTGACCAAAGCATGCCCCCAGCGTGGGGCCCGGCCGTCGGGGCCGCCTGAGTACGGGTACTCAAGTCGGCCCCCGGCCTCGCGCGGCCCCGAGGCCGCGACGGCCTAGCTCGGCCAGTACGTGCGGGTCCAAGCCGCCGCGCCCGCCTGGGGCACGCGGGCGGAGGCGATGCGGGCCGGGTCGGCCCACGCGTCCTTCGGGCCCTGCGCGCCGGGCGGCGCGGCCGCTGCCGCCGCGGCGCGGACGCGGACCACCGCCAGGGCGGCGGCCAGCTCCTCGGGGGTCGGGTTGCCTCGTACGACCTTGATCGTCATGTCGGCTCCTGTCGGTCGGCGGGGCCTTAGAGGGGGATGTTGCCGTGCTTCTTCGGGGGCAGGGATTCCCGCTTGGTGCGCAGCTGACGCAGGCCCCGGACGATGTGGGCACGGGTGTCGGACGGCATGATCACCGCGTCGATGTAGCCGCGCTCGGCCGCCACGTAGGGGTTGAGGAGCGTGTCCTCGTACTCCTGGATCAGCCGGGCCCGCACGGCCTCCACGTCCTCGCCGCTCGCGGCCGCCTCGGCGAGGGTGCGCCGGTGCAGGATGTTGACCGCGCCCTGGGCGCCCATGACGGCGATCTGGGCGGTGGGCCAGGCGAGGTTGAGGTCGGCGCCCAGGTGCTTGGAGCCCATCACGTCGTAGGCGCCGCCGAAGGCCTTGCGGGTGATCACGGTGATCAGCGGGACGGTGGCCTCGGCGTAGGCGTAGATCAGCTTGGCGCCGCGCCGGATGATGCCCTCGTGCTCCTGGCCGACGCCCGGGAGGAAGCCGGGCACGTCCACGAAGGTGAGCACCGGCAGGTTGAAGGCGTCGCAGGTGCGCACGAAGCGGGCGGCCTTCTCGGAGGCGTCGATGTCGAGGCAGCCCGCGAACTGCATCGGCTGGTTGGCGACGACGCCCACCGGGTGGCCCTCGACCCGGCCGAAGCCGGTGACCATGTTCGGCGCGAACAGGGCCTGGGTCTCGAAGAACTCGCTGTCGTCCAGGACGTGTTCGACGACCGTGCGGATGTCGTACGGCTGGTTGGCGCTGTCCGGGACGAGGGTGTCCAGCTCGCGGTCCTCGTCGCCGACCGTGAGATCCGCCTCCTCCGGGAAGACCGGGGGCTCGGAGAGGTTGTTGGACGGCAGGTACGACAGCAGCTGCTTGATGTACTCGATGGCGTCCTTCTCGTCCCCGGCCATGTGGTGGGCCACGCCGGAGACGGCGTTGTGGGTCCGGGCGCCGCCCAGCTCCTCGAAGCCCACGTCCTCGCCGGTGACGGTCTTGATGACGTCGGGTCCGGTGATGAACATGTGCGAGGTCTGGTCGACCATGACCGTGAAGTCGGTGATGGCCGGGGAGTACACCGCGCCGCCCGCGCAGGGGCCGACGACCAGGGAGATCTGCGGGATGACTCCGGAGGCGTGGGTGTTTCGGCGGAAGATCTCGCCATAGGCGCCGAGCGAGGCGACGCCCTCCTGGATCCGGGCGCCGCCGGAGTCGTTGATCCCGATGACCGGGCAGCCGGTCTTCAGGGCGAAGTCCATCACCTTGACGATCTTCTGGCCGTACACCTCGCCCAGGGCGCCGCCGAAGACGGTGAAGTCCTGGGAGAAGACGGCGACCGGACGGCCGTCCACGGTGCCGTAACCCGTGACGACACCGTCGCCGTAGGGCCGGTTCTTCTCCAGACCGAAGTTGGTGGAGCGGTGCTGGGCGAACTCGTCGAGCTCGACGAACGAATCCTCGTCCAGGAGGAGTTCGATCCGCTCGCGGGCGGTCAGCTTGCCCTTCGCGTGCTGCTTCTCGACGGCGCGCTCCGAGCCGGCGTGCGTCGCCTCGTGAATGCGCCGCTGAAGATCCGCGAGCTTGCCCGCGGTCGTGTGAATGTCGATCCCTTGGATCTCGTGACGCTCTTCCGGCTCGGACATCGGGATGCGGCTCCCTGCCTGCTCAAAAGGGGGGACGGTTACTCGTTCGTAGAGTAGTGCTGGGCCTACCGATCAGCACTGCGGCGTTTGCCACACCTAGGGTGGCTTGCATGACGCCCCGAGATGCAGCAGACGACAACGCCGGCCGGTGGTCCGATCTGGACCGCCCGCCACTGAACGCGGCCGCCCTGCGCCGCGCGCTGGTACGCGAGGGCGGGCTGTGGTCCGAGCTGGAGGTGGTGCAGCGCACCGGCTCCACCAACAACGACCTCGTGGCGCGCGCCGCGGCCGGTCCGGTGGCCGAGGGCACGGTGCTGGTGGCGGAGGAGCAGACGGCCGCGAAGGGCCGCCTGGACCGCCGCTGGACGGCTCCGCCGCGCTCGGGTCTCTTCGTCTCCGTCCTGCTGCGGCCCGCGGAGGTGCCGGTCGCCCGCTGGGGGTGGCTGCCGCTGCTCACCGGGGTCGCGGTGGCGACGGGGCTGGCGCGGGCGGCGGGCGTCGACACGGCGCTGAAGTGGCCGAACGACCTGCTGGTGACGGTCGGCGGGGAGGAGCGCAAGGCCGGGGGCATCCTCCTGGAGCGGGCCGGCGACGACGGCGTGGTCATCGGCTTCGGCCTCAACGTCTCGCTGCGCGCGGAGGAACTGCCGGTCCCGCAGGCGGGCTCGCTGCTGCTGGCCGGGGCGGTGACCACGGACCGCGACCCGCTGCTGCGGGCGGTCCTGCGCTCCCTGGAGGACTGGTACGGCCGCTGGCGCGCAGCCGCGGGCGACCCCGCCGAGTCCGGCCTCCAGGACGCCTACGCGGCCGGCTGCGCCACGCTCGGCCGCACGGTGCGGGCGCAGCTGCCCGGCGACCGCGACCTCGTCGGCGAGGCGGTGGCCATCGACGGCGACGGCCGCCTGGTCATCGCCACGTCCGAGGGGGTGCGGGAGCCGGTGGGTGCGGGGGACATCGTGCACTTGAGGCCGGCGTGAGCGCGGCTTCCGGGCGGCGCGCCCGGCCGTGACGGCGTCGCGGCTCGGGGCAGGCGGGCCGGGGCCGCTCGCCCGAGTGCGCGCAGTTGTACGGCCGCGGCGCGATGCCGGCCGGTCGCGCCGCGCCCCGGGACGGCGGGTCGGTCGGGTGGCCCGTCCGCGCGGGGGCGATGGCGCGCAGGTCCGTGAGGACGGTGGTCGGGTTGCGGTGAGGCGGGTCGGCGGGCCCCCGCCGCGGGTGCTCACGGCGGGGGTGAGGCCGCACCCGAGCGGGGTGGGGCCCGCGTCGGGACTCGACGCGGGCCTCCCGCGACCGGCCGGGGGCCCGCGTACCGGCCGGGGGCCCGCGTACCGGCCGGGGGCCCGCGTACCGGCCGGGGGCCCGCGTACCGGCCGGGGGCCCGCGACCGGCCGGGGGCCCGCGTACCGGTCGAGGGCCCGCGTACCGGCCGACACGCGGGCCCGCCGGAGCGCCGCGGGGTGCGGCGGCACGTCCTCTCCGTGACGGCGGCCGTGTTCGGCGGGCCTTCGAGCGGGGCGCCGCGACGGTCTCCGGCAGCGCCTCGGGCGCCCCGCGGGGGGCAGGGGCCGCATCGCCCGGCGGCTCCGCCGCGTGCGTGCGACCGGCCGGCCGCCGGACCGCAGGTGCGCCCGGCGGGCGCGCCCCCCATGCTGTTGGCGGGGGCCGGGGGACCGCGGGCCCCCGCGGAACGTCGGCCCCGACTCCGGCGCACGGACCGGTACGGGCAAGTGGACCTCGGCCGAACCCGACGGAGTGAGCTGGCGCACACCTGCCGTAGAGTTGAGGCCGGTCGTACCTGACCGCGGCAGATCGGAAGGGCAGCAGGCGTGACCGTCGACGACACGGGCCCCGGCGAGCAGGACCGGACGGACCCCAGCGCCGCCGACTCCGGCGAGGACCCGCTCGCGCTCCGTCTCGAACAGCTCATCCTGGGCGCCGAGCGCCGCTACACCCCTTTCCAGGCCGCCCGCAGCGCCGGCGTCTCCATGGAGCTGGCGTCCCGCTTCTGGCGGGCGATGGGCTTCGCGGACATAGGCCAGGCCAAGGCCCTCACCGAGGCCGACGTCCTCGCCCTGCGCCGCCTCGCCGGTCTCGTGGAGGCGGGCCTGCTCAGCGAGGCCATGGCCGTGCAGGTGGCCCGGTCCACCGGGCAGACCACCGCCCGGTTGGCCGAGTGGCAGATCGATTCCTTCCTGGAGGGCCTGACCGAGCCCCCCGAGCCCGGCATGACCCGCACCGAGGTGACGTACCCCCTGGTCGAGCTGCTGCTGCCGGAGCTGGAGGAGTTCCTGGTCTACGTCTGGCGCCGGCAGCTCGCCGCCGCCACCGGCCGCGTCGTCCAGGCCGCGGACGACGAGGAGATGGTCGACCGCCGCCTCGCCGTCGGCTTCGCCGACCTCGTCGGGTTCACCCGCCTGACCCGGCGCATGGAGGAGGAGGAACTCGGCGAACTCGTCGAGGCCTTCGAGACCACCGCCGCCGACCTGGTGGCCGCGCGCGGCGGCCGGCTCATCAAGACCCTCGGCGACGAGGTCCTGTTCGCCGCGGACGACGCGGGCACGGCCGCCGACATCGCGCTGCGCCTCGTGGAGACGCTGGCGCACGACGAGACGATGCCGGAACTGCGCGTCGGCATGGCGTTCGGCACCGTGACCACCCGGATGGGCGATGTGTTCGGCACGACGGTGAACCTCGCCTCCCGGCTGACCTCCATAGCACCGCGCGACGCCGTGCTGATGGACAGCGCGTTCGCCCAGGAGCTGATCCGCGCCGGCGAGGCGCCGGTCTCGGAGGCGGAGGCGGCCGAGGCCGCGGCGGCCGCCGAGAAGGAGGGCGAGGAGCCGCCGGCGTACCGCTTCGCGCTCCAGCCGATGTGGCAGCGCCCGGTGCGCGGCCTCGGCGTGGTCGAACCGTGGCTGCTGACCCGCAGGGACGGTCAGCAGCAGTAGTCCGTCACCCCCCGTGGCCGTCGAGCAGGTCCACACAGAGGCCGATGATCGGCAGGCAGAGCCCGCCGGGCCCTGCCGCGGGGGTGCTCGGGGTCGGTGTGGGTGCCGGCGGCGGGGCGGGGTGCGAGGTGGGCGTGGGAGGCGCCGACGCGGTGGCCGTGGGCCGAGGCGGGGCGCTCGGCGCCGTGCTCTCCCCGGGCGCCGGTGGCACCGCGCGTCCGGAGCCGCTGGGCGTCGGTGCGGACCCGGCCGTCGGCGCGGACCCGGTGGGCGTCGGTGCGGGACTCCGTCCGCCCAGGGCGGTGGCCGCCGAGGGCGGCACGCCGGGACCCGTCGTGCCGACGGCCGTGGCGGTCGTACCCGCGGGACCGCCGCCCGCGTGTCCGCCGTCCCTGGTCCCGCCGCTCGCGAGCCCGCCGCCCGGGTCGAGCCGGGGTTCGGCCGCGGCGGTCCCCGGGGCGCCGACGCCGGACTCCGGGGACAGGCGGACCAGGGCGAGCACCCCGGCCCCGAGGACGAGCCCGCAGGCGGCGAGCCACGCCCCGCGGGGGCGGGGTTTGCGGTGCCGTCCGCGGCGAAGGCCAAAGAACCAGCCGCCGCTCGGCTCCGCCGGTGCCGTCGCGTCCCTCGCGGTACGCGTTGCTGTCATGTCGTCTCTCCCCCCACGCTCCCCCGACCGCGCAGCGCACGCTATGCGCTCGTGTGGGTGATGTGGGGCGAGTCGGCCGTGATGTCACTCGAACGGGCGTAGCGGTTCGGGGTTTCCTGTGGTCGGGTGCGGCTGCGATGATCGGGCCGACAGGGGTTAACCCGCGTTAACACGTGTACCGGAGGATGCGATGAGCGAGGCGCGGTTCGGGGAGTTCGTGCTGGTACGGCGGCACGGGTACGTCGCGGAGCTGGTCCTGGACCGGCCCAAGGCGATGAACGCCGTCTCCACGGAGATGGCCCGCTCGATCGCGGCCGCGTGTACGGCGCTGGGGGCGGACCGGGACGCGCGGGTGGTCGTCCTGACGTCGTCGCACGAACGGGCTTTCTGCGTCGGCGCGGACCTGAAGGAGCGCAACTCCTTCAGCGACGCGGACCTGATGCGGCAGCGGCCGGTGGCGCGGGGTGCGTACACCGGGGTGCTGGAGCTGCCGATGCCGACGATCGCGGCGGTGCACGGGTTCGCGCTGGGCGGCGGGTTCGAGCTGGCGCTGTCCTGCGACCTGATCGTGGCCGACCGTACGGCCGTGGTGGGGCTGCCGGAGGTCTCCGTGGGCGTGATCCCGGGCGGCGGCGGTACGCAGCTGCTGCCGCGGCGGGTCGGCGCGGCGAAGGCGGCCGAGCTGGTCTTCTCGGCGCGGCGGCTGGAGGCGGCGGAGGCCGGTGAGATGGGGCTCGTGGACCACGTGGTCGAGGAGGGCCGGGACCGGGAGGAGGCCCTGGAGCTGGCGGCGCGGATCGCGGGCAATTCCCCGGTGGGCCTGCGGGCGGCGAAGCGGGCGCTGCGGCTGGGCCAGGGGCTCGACCTCCGCGCCGGGCTTGAGGTCGAGGACGCGGCGTGGCGCTCGGTGGCCTTCTCCGGCGACCGCGCGGAGGGCGTCGCGGCCTTCAACGAGAAGCGCAAGCCGGAGTGGCCGGGGGAGTAGGTCCCTCGGACCGGGAGGCGCCACTCGGAACAAAACCCCTGTTCGCCCCGCTGATACCCCGAACTGGGAAAATCCTCCCTAATCTGGAGTAATGGGCGACGACGAGCGGCTGGCCGCAGTGGTGGCGCTGGCGCAGGGGATGGCCGCGGCGCACACCCCCCAGGACTCGTGGCAGGCCGCCGCGCTGGGCGCCTGCCACGCGCTGGACGGCAGCTTCGCCGCGCTGTCGGTGTGGGAGCGGGAACGGGGGCGGCTGCGCGTCCTGGTGAACGTCGGCGACCGGTGCGCGGACGAGGAGGAGTTCCCGGAGGCCGAGTCGTACCCGGTGCACCAGTTCCCGGAGATCACCGAGTTCCTGCACGAACGCTGGGCCGGCGGCGGCGGTCCCAACGCCTGGGTGGAGACCGCCGAGGGCACCGCCGCCGGCACCCCCGGGTACTTCCACCAGCGCGTCGCCGCCCTGCGGCGCCGTGGCCGCGGCTGCTGCGTCGTCGCCCCCGTGGTGCTGCACGGCAGGGCCTGGGGCGAGGTGTACGTCGCCCGCGCCACCGGGTCCCCCGTCTTCGGCCGCGCCGACGCCGACTTCGCCACCGTCCTCGCGGCCGTCGTCGCCGCGGGCCTCGCGCAGACCGAACGCCTCGAAGAGGCCCGTCGGCTCGCCTACACCGACGCCCTGACCGGCCTCGCCAACCGCCGTGCCGTCGACGTGCGTCTCGACGAGGCGCTGGAACGGCACCGCGCCGACGGCGCCGTCGTCAGCCTCGTGGTCTGCGACCTCAACGGGCTCAAACGGGTCAACGACACCCAGGGCCACGCCGTCGGCGACCGCCTCCTGGAACGCTTCGGCTCGGTGCTGTCGCTGTGCGGCGCGATGGTGCCGGGCGCCCTGGTCGCGCGGCTCGGCGGGGACGAGTTCTGCCTCCTCGCGGTCGGTCCGCCCGCCGACGACGTGGTCAAGGCGGCGGACGAGCTGTGCCGCCGCGCGGGCGAGTTGGAGCTGGGGGAGGGGGTCGCCTGCGGGGTCGCCTCGACCGAGGACCCGATCGGCGCGGTGGACGACGCCCGGCGGCTGTTCCGCCTCGCGGACGCCGCCCAGTACCGTGCCAAGGCGATGCGCGCCGACCGTCCCGTGGTCGCCGGCCGCGAGGGCCCCGACGACCCGGTCGTCCGCCTCGCCGACGAGCCGCCGCCCGCCCGCGCCGAACGCCGCCGCTTCCGCGGCCGCAACCCCTGAGGGCTGCGACGAAGCCCACACCACCGGGTAAGGGGCGCACCCCGCCCCCACTAGTGACAGCATCGCATTCAATGCGTACGCTCCTGAATATGGATATGCACACTGTGGTGGTGGGGACGTCCGGTGTCTCGGCGTCCGACGTTCTCGCCGTGGCGCGCGGCGCTGCCCGGATCGAGCTGTCGGAGGAGGCCGTGGCGGCGCTGGCCGCGGCCCGCGGGATCGTGGACGCGCTCGCGGCCAAGCCGGACCCGGTCTACGGCGTCTCCACCGGCTTCGGCGCCCTGGCGACCCGGCACATCAGCCCGGAACTCCGCGCCCAGTTGCAGCGCAACATCGTCCGCTCGCACGCCGCCGGCATGGGCCCGCGGGTGGAGCGGGAGGTCGTACGGGCCCTGATGTTCCTGCGCCTGAAGACCGTCTGCTCCGGACACACCGGCGTACGCCCTGAGGTCGCGCAGACCATGGCCGACGTGCTCAACGCCGGGATCACCCCGGTCGTGCACGAGTACGGCTCCCTCGGCTGTTCGGGCGACCTCGCCCCGCTGTCGCACTGCGCCCTGACCCTCATGGGCGAGGGCGAGGCCGAGGGCCCCGACGGGGTCGTGCGGCCGGCCGGCGAACTGCTCGCCGCGCACGGGATCCAGCCCGTCGAGCTGCGCGAGAAGGAGGGCCTCGCCCTGCTCAACGGCACCGACGGCATGCTCGGCATGCTGGTCATGGCCCTCGCCGACCTCGACACCCTCTACAAGTCCGCCGACATCACCGCCGCCCTCAGCCTGGAGGCGCTGCTCGGCACCGACAAGGTGCTCGCGCCCGAGCTGCACGCGATCCGCCCGCACCCGGGCCAGGGCGCCGCGGCCGCCAACATGCTCGCGGTGCTGAAGGATTCGCAGCTCACCGGGCACCACCAGGACGACGCCCCGCGCGTCCAGGACGCCTACTCGGTGCGTTGCGCCCCGCAGGTCGCCGGCGCCGGCCGCGACACCATCGCGCACGCCCGCCTGGTCGCCGAGCGCGAGCTGGCCGCCGCCGTGGACAACCCGGTGGTGCTGCCCGACGGGCGGGTGGAGTCCAACGGCAACTTCCACGGCGCGCCGGTCGCCTACGTCCTGGACTTCCTCGCCGTCGCCGCCGCCGACCTCGGCTCCATCGCCGAGCGCCGCACGGACCGGCTGCTGGACAAGAACCGCAGCCACGGCCTGCCGCCGTTCCTCGCCGACGACGCCGGCGTGGACTCCGGCCTGATGATCGCCCAGTACACGCAGGCCGCCCTGGTCAGCGAGATGAAGCGGCTCGCCGTACCGGCCTCCGCGGACTCCATCCCGTCCTCCGCCATGCAGGAGGACCACGTCTCCATGGGCTGGTCGGCCGCGCGCAAGCTGCGCACCGCCGTGGACAACCTCACCCGGATCATCGCGATCGAGCTGTACGCGGCCACCCGCGCCCTCCAGCTGCGCGAGGGCCTGAGCCCGGCGCCCGCCTCGCGGGCCGTGATCGAGGCCGCCCGCGCCGCCGGGGTCCAGGGTCCGGGCCCGGACCGCTTCCTGGCGCCCGATCTGGCCGCGGCCGACGCCTTCGTGCGCGGCGGCCACCTGGTCGCGGCCGCGGAGTCGGTCACCGGCCCGCTGCGGTAACCGGCTCGGAAAGGGGCCCCGTCGACGCGCGGGGTCCCTCTTCCGTCACTTCAGCCTGGCCTCCTGCGCCCGCACGACCGCGGGCGTCACCGTGTACGCCTTCCTGGCCATCATCGCGCCCAGGTTCGTCGTGAAGTACACGGACACGGTGGAGCCGTGCCGGTCCACCTCGGCGTGCACGGGCGCCGCGCCCCCGCCGTCGCTCTGGTCCTCCTTCGCGGTCGCGGCGAACGCCACCGACGCGTCCCCGCCGCCCGCGGGCTTCTCCTCGGCGACCTTGGTGAACCTCGCCTCGGCGCCCGCCTGCCGACCGGTGAAGCCGCCCGCGCACGCCTTCACCGCGGCGGACAGCGACTTCATGGCCTGCTCGGCGCCGTCCCCGTCGTACGAGGCCAGCGTCACCGTGGTGACGTCCCGGTCCAGGGACTTCCGCATCGCCTCCTCGAACTCGCCCTCGTCCATGTCCTCCAGGGACGTCGGCCTGGCCGAGGGCTGCTTGCGGGCGTTCTCGGTGGCCATGCGGTCGGTGCTCGCGGGCGCGTCGGTGGGCGGGAGGCCGCTCATCACCCGGGTCAGGGGGACGCAGTCCGCGTTGTCGGTGGTGATCCGCTTGGCGCGGGTCTCGGTCACCGGGCCGACCTCGTAGCCGGGCAGATCGGCCTTGGTGACGATCAGCTTCCTCAACTCGGCGGTGCTCAGCGCCTTGTGCGCGGAGCCCTTGTCCGAGGAGTTCTTGGACCCTCCGTCAGAACAGCCCGTGGCAAGGGCGAACGACAGCGCGCTCACGGTGACGGTGGCGCACAGCCGCACGCCCGATGATCTCTTCATGGGCGAACTATGTAAGACCTGTCAAAGATCGGTCAAGGGAAATTAAAATCCCAGGCGTTCGCGCCGTACCGAATAGACCACGAACCCGGCGCCGAGCGCGAGGAACAGGGTGCCGCCGACGACGTACGGAGTGGTGTCCGGGCTTCCGGTATCGGCGAGTTGGGCGTCGTCCGCCGTTCCCGTGGTCGTCGCCGACACCGTTCTGGCCCGCGCGGTGACCGGCGCGGAGAAGGTCGAGACGGAGCCGGCCGCCGTGCCCTGCGCCGGTCCCTCCTGGGACGCGTTCGCGGAGGGGACGAACCACAGAGCGCACAGCAGGGTGCCCGCGGCGGTGGCGGTCAGCAGCGGACGGCGAACGGATGACACGGAGTATCGATCCCCCTTGTGACGCTGGCGAATTGGCCGTGTGAGGCGATGTTAGTGAAAGGCGCGGGTCACGGGAAAGTCACGGGAGGTTTCGGCCGTACGCTCCCGCCATGAGCGATGAAGAGACATCACGTTATGTACGGCTTCGGGTGGAGCTGGTGGTCGAGGTGCTGGACGAGGACGCGGTGGCCAAGGCCGCACTGCGCCGCCTCGCCGCCGATCCGGAGCTGCCGGAGTCCGAGCGCAGCCAGGCCGAGGGCGCTGTGACGGAAGACACCGCGGAGGCACTCGCCTATCTGGTGGATCCGTTCGACCTGGTCAGCGAGGTGCCCGGAGTGGAACTCCAGCAGGCCTCCTGGTCGAGTGAGCGGATCGAGTACGACCCGGACTCGCCCGAATGGGACATCGACGGGGATGATGGGGAGGACGACGACGAAGAGGACGGCATCGGCTGAGCGCCCCGGGGCACTTCGGACCCCGGACGGCAACCGCCGTCCGGGGTTTCGTCGTCGTAGGGGGCGCACGGACCGATCACGCACCACCCGCCCGGCGGCGAACCGCACCGGTCGTCGGCGGACGTGGTGTGCCCCACAGATCCACCGGATCCGGAACGGGACGAACCGGCCGTAGCGTTGAAGGTTCCTACGGGGGACTCTCGGGGTTATCTGCGACTCGGCAACGATGGAGAAGCTTGTGATGACGGACGGTAAGCGGCGCAACGGTCTGGTGGCCGCGTCCGCGCTGCTCGGCGGTGTGCTGCTGCTCTCGGCCTGTTCCGGAGGGGACAAGGCCTCGGCCCACGGCAGCGGCGAGTCATCGCAGGCCCAGGCCGACGCGGCAGCGGCCCAGAAGTCGTCCGAGGCGCAGATCGCGGTCACCCCGAAGGACGGCTCGGACAACGCGTCGATCAACAACTCCGGCACCGTCACGGTCAGCAAGGGCACGCTCACCGGCGTCACCATGACCACCGAGGACGGCAAGGCCGTCGCCGGCCAGCTGGCCGCGGACAAGCTGAGCTGGAAGCCGACCGTCCAGCTGGAGCGCTCCACCACCTACAGGATCGCCGCGACGGCCAAGGACTCCCAGGGCCGCATAGCCCACGAGAACGCGTCCTTCACCACGGTCTCCCCGGGCAACAGCTTCATCGGCACCTTCACTCCCGACAACGGCTCGACCGTCGGCGTGGGCATGCCGGTCTCGATCAACTTCGACAAGGCGATCACCGACAAGGCGGCCGTGCAGAAGGGCATCACGGTCACCTCCAGCAGCGGCCAGGAGGTCGCCTGCCACTGGTTCAACGCCAACCGCATGGACTGCCGCCCCGAGGACTACTGGAAGGAAGGCGCCACCGTCACCCTGAAGCTCGCCCTCGACGGCGTCCAGGGCGCGAACGGCGTCTACGGCGTCCAGCAGAAGACGGTCACCTTCCACATCGGCCGTAACCAGGTCTCGTACGTGGACGCGAAGACCCACCAGATGAAGATCACGCAGGACGGCAAGGTCGTCAAGACCATCCCGATCTCCGCCGGCGCCCCCGACCACACCACGTACGAGGGCCGGATGGTGATCTCCGAGAAGTTCAAGCAGACCCGCATGAACGGCGCGACCGTCGGCTTCACCGACGACGACGGCAAGGGCGAGTACGACATCAAGGACGTGCCGCACGCCATGCGCCTGACCACCTCGGGCACCTTCATCCACGGCAACTACTGGGGCGCCTCCTCGGTGTTCGGCAACGTCAACACCAGCCACGGCTGCGTCGGCCTCCAGGACGTCAAGGGCGCGGGCGACGCGAACACCCCGGCCGCCTGGTTCTACGACCACTCGCTGATCGGTGACGTCGTGGTGGTCCAGAACACCGGCGACAAGACGGTCTCCCCGGACAACGGCCTCAACGGCTGGAACATGGACTGGGCCCAGTGGAAGGCCGGTTCGGCCGTCTGAGCCGCGCCGTCCCCGACAGCCCTCCGTGTGCCGCCCCTTGGGGGGCGGCACCGCTGTTTTTCCGGGCCCCGGGGTTTTCACCCGTCTCTCAGGCCGGCCTCAGGATGCCGTCACGGGCCGTTCCTGGCGTTCCGCCCATGCAGGGCTTCACCACCCTCGCCTCCTCCACCGTCTCCGAGGTCTCGGGCCAGCAGGGCGTCGCGGCGGCCGCCGGCGGGCTGAACCTCTCCGTGGTCAAGGTCAGCGGCACCTTCACCCGCGGCCAGTTCCAGCAGAACGGCAAGGGCGGCGCCGGCGGCTACGGCCTCGGGCGCGGCGGCTCCGGCGGCCGGCCGCGAGCCGACCGGCAACCTCGATGAGAGCACGCGCGACGAGATCATGGACGTACCGGAGCGGCTGTGGGAGGAGCACGGGCTGACCTTCGTCATGGTCACCCACGACTCCACGCTCGCGAGGAAGGCCCCCCGGGTCGCCACCATCCGCAAGGGAAGGATCACGGTGACGGAGAACGCGGACGCCTGACGGCGGGCCGGCCGGGGCTACGCGGACGTCCCCGCACGGGTCGCGTCCGTGCCCCAGCTGGCCAGCAGCCGCAGGGACTCGGCGGAGGGCGAGCCGGGCTCCGCGTGGTAGGCGACGAGGGACTGGTCGGTGCCGTCGGTGAGGCGGAACGACTCGAAGTTCAGCGCGAGGTCGCCCACCAGCCGGTGGTGCAGCCGCTTGACGCCGTGGCGGTTCTCCTTGACGTCGTGCGTGGCCCACAACCGGCGGAACTCCTCGCTCTTGACGGAGAGTTCACCCACCAGGGCGGACAGCCGGAGGTCGTCCGGATAACATCCCGCGTCCATGCGCAGCGCGCAGACGATGTCGATCGCCTTCTGCTCCCAGTCGACGAACAGCTCCCGGTAGTCGGGCTTGAGGAACACCAGCCTCGCCCAGTTGCGGTCGGCCGCCGGCAGCTCCGCCCAGTCGCCGAAGACCGCCGCCGCCATGCGGTTCCAGGCGAGGATCTCCGAGCGCCGGCCCACGATGTACGCCGGTACGCCCTCCATCGTGTCCAGCAGCTGCCGCAGCGGCGGGCGTACATGCTGCTGCCGGGCCGCGGGCTTCTTCTTGTGCGACTTCGGTTTGGCCAGATGCGTCAGATGCGCGTGCTCGGCGTCCGTGAGGCGCAGGGCGCGGGCGATCGAGTCCAGGACCTCCGCCGAGACGTTGCGGCCGTTGCCCTGCTCCAGGCGCGTGTAGTACGCCACCGACACCCCGGCCAGCTGGGCCAGCTCCTCCCGGCGCAGCCCCGGCACCCGGCGGTGCCGGCCGAAGTCGGGCAGTCCCACGTCCTGGGGCTTGAGCCGGGCCCTGCGGCTGCGCAGGAACTCGCTGAGCTCGGCCCGCCGGTCCAGGGGCGGCCCGGTCACGGCGGTGTCCTGCTGTTCTTCCATACCACAAGTATCCGTCGTGCCCGCTGGTCGTAGGCATGCCAGCCTGATCCCGCCAGTGGTAGGCACGGCAGTCGTACGTAGAGCCGTGGGCTGGGTGCTTCCGGGGACACCAGGCACTCTTGGGATGTGCTCGGCGGAAAAGCAGCCGGGCACACGCCGGACCTTGTGAGGGAGAACCCCGACATGACCACTGTTGCCGCGTATGCCGCGCCCGCCGCGAAGGCCCCCCTGGAGCGGACCGAGATCGAGCGACGGGCGGTCGGCGAGTTCGACGTCCTGATCGACATCAAGTTCGCCGGCATCTGCCACTCCGACATCCACCAGGTCCGCGAGGGCTGGGGCAAGGCGTCCTTCCCGATGGTGCCGGGCCACGAGATCGCGGGCGTCGTCGCGGAGGTCGGCTCCGGCGTGACGAAGTACGCCGTCGGCGACCGCGTGGGCGTCGGCTGCATGGTCGACTCCTGCCGGGAGTGCGACAACTGCGCGGCCGGCCTCCAGCAGTACTGCGACAAGGGCCCCACCTGGACGTACAACGACACGGGCCGCGACGGCGAGCCGACGTACGGCGGCTACTCCCAGAAGGTCGTCGTGGACGAGAACTACGTCGTCCGCATCCCGGAGGGCCTGTCCCTCGACGTGGCCGCGCCGCTGCTGTGCGCCGGCATCACCACGTACTCCCCGCTGAGGCACTGGAACGCCGGCCCCGGCAAGAAGGTCGCCGTCGTCGGCCTCGGCGGCCTCGGCCACATGGGCGTCAAGATCGCGCACGCGCTGGGCGCGGAGGTCACCGTCCTCTCCCAGTCGCTGCGCAAGAAGGACGACGGCCTCAAGCTGGGCGCCGACCACTACTACGCCACCAGCGACCCGAAGACCTTCGAGGACCTCAAGGGCACCTTCGACCTCATCCTCAACACGGTCTCGGCCCCCCTCGACTTCTCCGCCTTCCTCTCGCTGCTGCGCACCGACGGTGCCATGGTCAACGTGGGCCTGCCCGAGGAGCCGGTCCAGATCGTCCTCCAGTCCCTCTTCGGCAAGCGCCGCAGCGTCAGCAGCTCCGGCATCGGCGGTATCCCGGAGACCCAGGAGATGCTGGACTTCTGCGCGGAGCACGGGCTCGGCGCGGAGATCGAGCTCATCGCCGCATCGGAGATCAACGACGCGTACGAGCGGGTGCTGGCCAGCGATGTCCGGTACCGCTTCGTGATCGACACCGCGACGATCTGACCTGCGGCGCTCGGCCGTTCCCCGCGCCCCTCGGGGCGCGGGGTCGCGCACTGCTCTTCAAGGGCCTTGGTGCCGGCGGGGGCCAGGCCGCCGGGTCGGCTGCCGCGTCACGTCGGTGCCGACTCCCGAGCACCCCTCAGAGCCTGCTGTACGTGTCGATGTCCTCGCCGAACTCCTTGACCGCCCGGGTGGTGAGGGTCGGACGGGTGTCGGAGATGGCGGCCATGTAGTCCTCCGTGCCCGCCGGGCGGCCCTCGCGGTGGGCGACCTCGCGTTCGAAGGCCGCCTGGGCCCCCTTGCGGGCGGCGAACTCGATGTCGGCCGGGGTGAACAGCTCGCTGGCGCCGACCAGTTGGCCGAGATCCACCGAGTCGCCCGAGCCCCGCAGGTAGCGGGCCCAGATCGCCGCGCGGGCGGTCGGGTCGGGCGGCCCGATGGGGATGACGTAGTCGAACCGTCCCGGCCGCAGGAAGGCCGCGTCGAGGGAGCGCACGGAATTGGTGGCGCAGACCAGCAGCCGTGAGTCGTGCTCGCGGAAGACGGGGATCAGCTTGAGCAGTTCGTTGGTCACCCCGTGCCCGGGGTCCACCGCCTTGCCGGAGCGCGCGGCGGCGATCTCCTCCACCTCGTCGATGAAGAGCACCACCGAGTCCAGCTCCGCGAGGTCCGCGAAGGCGTCCCGCAGGGCCGTCGCCAGCCCCTCGCTGGTGTCGGCGGCGAGCCGGGAGGGGAACAGCTCCACGAACGGCCAGCCGAGCCGGGACGAGACCGCCTTGGCGAAGCTCGTCTTGCCGGTGCCGGGCGGCCCGAACAGGATCACCGACTTGGGTGGTACGACCCCGTAGCGGTCGGCCAGCGCCGGCTCCGTCAGCGGCAGCACCACCCGCCGCTCCACGACCTGCTTCTCCCGCTCCATGCCCGCCATCGCGTCCCACAGCCCCTCGGGCAGCATGCGGCCGCCGAGCGCGGCGAGGACGTCGGCGTTGGCGGCGCCGAGCGGTTCGAGCTTCTCGAAGTAGGTGAGGTCGTCGCGGCTCCGGTAACCGGTGTTCGCCAGCGCCTTGGAACCGGCCGCGCCCGCGGGCAGCAGCGCGCTGATGTGCCGTACCCCCAGCGCCCGCAGCCGCCGCTCCAGCTCGGCGAGGAGCGCACTGCCGATCCCGCGTTCGCGCCAGCGCGCGGCGAGCGCCATCAGCAGGATCCAGCCCCGCTTGCCCTGGGCCTGGGCCACCGCCATCCCCACCAGCTCGTCCCCGACCACCGCGACCACCGCCGTCTGCCCGGCCTTGGCCGCGGCCATCACCTCCGAGACCGGGAACACCGGGTCCCCGTCGGCCGGCCGGCACTGGTCCCAGATCTGGATCGCCTGATCGAGATCGTCGTCGTGATAGTCGCGCAGATGCCATGCGGGCATGGGGGCACCACCTCACCACCAGGGGGTCTCCCATTGTCTCCGCGGGGGCGGAGGACGACATCTCCAGGCGGCGGAGCCCACCGGCCCCGGCCGATCCGCCGCCACCGGCCCCGGCCCGGGGCCGGTCTCCGCCCGCGACCCTCAGCCCGCGTCCGCCACCGCCCCCACCGTCTCGTTCCGCACCCGGCAGTAGTACGACGCCGACCCGTCGCCCCGGTAGCTCCACGGCAGGGCGTCCACATGCCCGTCGACCAGCCGGAACTGCTCCAGGGCCGCCTCGTGCCGGTCCTGGAGGTGCAGGTAGTAGGCGAGCAGGTGGCGCAGCTGGGCGAGGCCGGGACGGTCGGGGTCGCTCGCCGCGCAGGCCGCCGCGTCGGCGAGACCGGCGTCGACCAGGGCGAGCATCTCGGGCGTGCTGTCGGCCGCGACGTCGGTGGTCTCGTCGTGCTCGAAGTGCGCGATCAGCGGCAGCGCGGTCAGCAGGCTGCCCAGCGGCGCCTCCGCGGCCGCGCGCTCGGCGAACGCGAACGCCTGCCGCTTCGAGCCGCGCCACTTCGCGCACCAGTACTGGAGCGCCGCGTAGTGCGCGCCGAAGTGGTACGGGGCGCGGCTCGTGATCTCCGCCCACAGCTTGTCCATCTCGGCGCCCGGGTACCCGAGGCCCAGCCCCACCCAGATCTCCACGATGTACGGCGTCGGGTCCTCGGGGTTCAGCTCCGCGGCCCGCGCGATCTCCTCCCGGGCCGCGGTGAGCATGCGGTGGAACCCCTCGAACTGTTCCCGGCTCGTGTGCTGGGCCCGCTTCGCGCCGCGCAGCTCCCACGCCAGATACACCGTGCCCTGCGCCCTGACCACGGCCGCGTCCGGGTCTCCCGGGCGCGCCGACTCCCAGGCCAGCAGCCAGCCGTCCTCCTCGGCGGCGAGCGTGCCCAGCTCCGCGGTGATCGACGAACGGCGTTCCCAGTCACGCCCGTTGGCCCGCAGCAGCTCGGCCGCCGGCTCCCAGTCGCCGCCGCGCGCCGCCGCCAGCGCGGCCGACCACGCGGCGGGCGGGGGCGCGGCGTGCTCGGTGTCCTGCCGCTCGGCGGGCAGCAGCCCCAGCCGTTCGGCGGCCAGCGCCGTCGCGTCCGGGCCGGGCGGGCTCGGGGAGAACAGCTCCTTCACGAACACGCCGGTGAACCAGAGGGCGGCGATCACCAAGGGCAGGGCCAGGACGGCCAGGATCCAGAGCAGGACGGTCATCGGTGGTGTGGTCCGTTCGTCGGGGACGCGGGGGGAAAAGAGAGAGAGGGGGCGGTCAGACGGGCTGGGGCGCCGGCGGCAGCAGGGCGCGCAGGGCGGTCGTGTCGGGGTGGTCCGCGAGGGCCGCGTCCAGCGCCGCCTCCAGGGCCTCCTCCGGGCTCTGCCCGCCGGCGCCGGTCGCCGCGGCGTCACCGGGCAGTCGTACGGCGGCCGGGCCGGACCAGGAGAAGTCCCAGGTCAGCAGCGAACGCGCGCTGAACTCGGCCAGCACCATGGTCCGCAGCGACCGGTGCAGCACCGGCCGCGCGAACTCGCGGAACGCCCGCCCCCGTGCCGCCTTCGCCTCCGCCGACAGCGGCAGCTGCTCCGCCAGCTGCCACAGCCCGCCCGCGTCCACGACCTCCAGCAGCGCGGCCAGCGTCGCCGGCTGCCCGGTGCGGGCGGCCAGCACCCGGTGCACGGGGGTCTGCGCCGACGACAGGCCCGAGGCCATCGAGGCGTCCAGCAGCTCGGGCCAGCCGGTGGCGCGGCCGTAGCCCAGTACCTCGTCGGTGAGCACGGCGTCCTCCAGCGCGGCCAGGGTCCGCGCCGGGTCGGTGAGCACGGCGAGCGCCGGGCCCGTCGCCTCGTCGGCGCGGCCGTCGGCGGGCAGCGCCTCGATCCGCCGCACCCGCTCCGCGATCGGCGGATGGGAGTCGTACGGCGACGCCGGCTCCTTCGGCAGCTCCGCGCGCAGGCCCTCCAGCTCCTGCGCACGCGCGGTGAGCAGCTTGCCGAAACCGCCGAAGAACTCGCCGCGCGGCGGCAGCATCCGGGCCCCGAGGCCCAGGGTGGCGTAGGAGTCCAGGTAGAAGTCGTGCGAGGCGGACAGTACCGGGATCTCGCGCAGCGTGGCGGCCATCGCGTCGCGCCCCGCGATCCGGGCGGCCACCTGGTCGGCGGCGAACTCCTGCGCGCGCGCCGTGGACAGGGAGGCCCGCAGATAGAGCTTCGCGTACTGGTCGTAGATCGCCGCCATCATCCGGTACGAGACCCCGGAGCCCGACGCGTCGACCTTCTTCGCCTTCTTGCCCCTTGCGACCCGCTTGGCGGAGGCCCGCTCCTGCTTGGCCCGCTCGGCGGCCACCTTGCCGTCCGCCCGCTCGTGGAACTGGGCGATGACCCGTCCGAGCTGCACCCGGCCGCGTACCACCAGCGCGGACAACCGGGTGTCGCCCCCGGTGAAGTGCCCGTACTCATGGGCGAGTACGGCCCTCAGCTGCGCCTGGGTGAGGCCGGTCAGCAGCGGCACGCCCAGGTAGAGGCGGCGCGGCCCGGGGAGCAGGCCGAGCAGCCGCGGGTCCTCGCTGACCGCCGCGTTGACCTCGCCGGTGAGCCGGATCCGGTCGGGGGCGCGGGTGCCGGCCGCCGCCGCGACTTCCCGCACCAGCGCCCACAGCCGGGGCTCGTCGGCCTCGGTGACGTCGATCCCGGGGCCGTCCTCACCCCTCGGGGTGCGCAGCATGAACATGCCGCGCACGACGGGGACGGCCAGCAGCACCGTGACGAAGCCGAGCTTCGCCACCGCCGGGCCGTGCCCCCAGCGGAAGGCGGCGATGTCGACGCCGACCAGCGCGGCCAGCAGGAGAAGGCTCAGCAGATAGAAGCCGAGCAGCAGCACAAGAGCACGCAGCGCGCGCAGAGTTGCGCCCATCGGACGGATCCCCCACAGGACCTCGGAGACAGAGACGAAAGGGTGCAGCACGAAGGAGCCGACGGTCGCCGGCGCGCACGTGGCGCGGTGTGGGGGGATGCCGAACTATGCCCTACCGCAGGTCAGAAGGGCAATGGGATTCCTGTGGGCTTCCTGTGCCAGGGGCCGGCCGGGTCAGCCGGGCAGGCTCGCCGGGCTGCCCCCGTTGGCCTCGTACCCCGCCACCGCCAGGGCGCGGTAGACGGCGAACTCGGCCGCCGGGTCGGCCGCCAGCGTCCAGGGCAGGGCGCCGACATGGCCGTCGACGTGTATCAGCTCGTGCATGGCCTCGGCCCAGCGCTCGGCGCGGACCAGGAAGAACACCAGCAGGTGGCGGACATGAGGGAGCGTCGGGTCCTCGGAGCGGGCCTCGTGCACCGCGTGCAGCGCGCCCTGGATCGCCTTGGTGATGACCTCGCTCTGATACAGGCTCAGCACCAGGTTCACCTCGGGGAGGTGCTCGAACACCGCGAACAGCGGCAGCGCGGCCAGCAGCGAGCCCCTGGGGGCGCGGGCCGCTGCGGCCTCGGCGAAGGCGTACGCCTGCTCGCGCGAGCCGTGCCACTTCTCGCACCAGTAGTGGAGCGCGGCCAGATGCGCGCCCATGTGGTGCGGGGCGCGGTCGAGGACCTCCAGCCACAGCCGCTCGAACTCCTCGCGGGACGCGCCGAGTCCACGGGCGACGGCCAGCTCGACGATGTGCGGCACCGGGTCCTCGGGCGCGAGCCCGGCCGCCTGCCCGCACACCTCCCGGGCCTCCTCCATGAGGATGCGGAAGTCCTCCGTGCCGGCCGCCGAGGCCCGCCAGGCCCGCTGCACCAGGAACTCCGCGTGCACCGCGGCACCGCCCGCGTCCTCGGGGCGCTCGGCCCGCCACACCCGCAGCCACTGGCCGCCCGGCGTCTCGTGCACCCCGCCCGGCCGCTGCTGCAGCTCCAGCGCGGCCGCGCCGGCCAGGGCCTGCACCCGCTGCCAGCGCAGCTCGCCCGCCGTCTCCGTGCCGGCCAGCAGCTGGGCCGCCGCCGTGTAGTCCTGGGTGCGCTGGACCAGCTCCAGCGCGTCCAGCAGATCCTGGTCCGGGCCGGGCAGGCGCACGTCCAGCTCCTCCTGGCGCAGGAAGCCGTAGTTCGCGGGGTCGGCGGCGTCCGGGTGGTCCGGGTGCACCTGCTCGATCATCCCGCGCCTGCGCCGCACGAGCGGGAGCAGCACGCAGCTCAGCATGAGCAGGGCCAGGAGCAGCCAGAGAATCGCCATGCCCCAAGCGTTCCAGACACCACCGACAATTGCCCAACCCCGCCCCCGGCCTGTGGACAACTCCGGCCGCGGGCATGACAGACAGCTCCCGGGCCCCGCCCCCTCCGACAACCCCGGGCCCGCCCCCGACACAGGGATATCCCTCCGGCCCGCACCCGCCGACTCCACCGGGCATCACGATCCTGTCGGGCGCACTACGCTCGGTGCAATGAGCGACAGGCACATCAGTCAGCACTTCGAGACTCTCGCGATCCACGCGGGCAACACCGCGGATCCCCTCACCGGCGCGGTCGTACCGCCCATCTACCAGGTCTCGACCTACAAGCAGGACGGCGTCGGCGGGCTGCGCGGCGGCTACGAGTACAGCCGCAGCGCCAACCCGACCCGTACCGCCCTTGAGGAGAACCTCGCCGCGCTGGAGGGCGGCAGCCGCGGCCTCGCGTTCGCCTCCGGCCTCGCGGCCGAGGACACCCTGCTGCGCACGCTGCTCACCCCCGGCGACCACGTGGTGATCCCGAACGACGCCTACGGCGGCACCTTCCGCCTCTTCTCCAAGGTCGCCACCCGCTGGGGCGTGGAATGGTCCGTCGCCGACACCAGCGACCCGGCCGCCGTACGGGCCGCGATCACCCCGCGGACCAAGGCCGTCTGGGTGGAGACCCCCTCCAACCCGCTGCTCGGCATCACCGACATCGCCGCCGTCGCCCAGGTCGCCCACGACGCGGGCGCCCGGCTCGTCGTCGACAACACCTTCGCCACGCCCTACCTCCAGCAGCCGCTGTCGCTCGGCGCGGACGTCGTCGTGCACTCCCTGACCAAGTACATGGGCGGCCACTCCGACGTGGTCGGCGGTGCCCTGATCGTCGCCGACCAGACGCTCGGCGAGGAGCTGGCCTACCACCAGAACGCGATGGGCGCCGTGGCCGGCCCCTTCGACTCCTGGCTGGTGCTGCGCGGCACCAAGACCCTCGCGGTGCGCATGGACCGGCACAGCGAGAACGCCACCAAGGTCGCCGACATGCTCAGCCGGCACGCCCGCGTGACCAGCGTGCTCTACCCGGGCCTGCCCGAGCACCCCGGCCACGAGGTCGCCGCCAAGCAGATGCGCGCCTTCGGCGGGATGATCTCCTTCCGCGTCGAGGGCGGCGAGGAGGCGGCGGTCGAGGTCTGCAACCGCGCCAAGGTGTTCACCCTCGGCGAGTCGCTCGGCGGCGTCGAGTCCCTGATCGAGCACCCCGGCCGGATGACCCACGCCTCCGCGGCCGGCTCGGCCCTGGAGGTCCCCGCCGACCTGGTCCGTCTGTCCGTCGGCATCGAGAACGTCGACGACCTGCTTGAGGACCTGCGCCAGGCGCTGGGCTAGTTGTTCTGTCCGGGGACCGGCGGCGCCGACCGGGTCCCGCCGGCCCGGTCACCAGCCGTCCACGGGTGGAGTCGTCTGCGAGGGCGGCTCCACCCACGGGTGGGCGTACGCCGCCCACACCCCGAACACCACGATCGCCACGCACACCAGCAGCCACGTCACCCGGCGCACCAGCCGTCCGCGCCGCAGCAGCCGCTCGCCGCGCCGCACCGCCTCCGGGTACAGCTCCGGCGGCACCGGCACCGGCCGTTCGGCCATCACCCGCCGTACGGCGGCCTCCCGTTCGGCGCGGTTCACGCCGGCCTCCCCGTGTTCCGCCGTCGCGACGTGTTCCGTTGCCCCGGCGTGCTCATGACGGCGCCACCTTCGCGTTCACCGCGCGCGGACCGGCCGGCCGGACCGGGTGCAGCACCAGGGACGTCGCCCGGTCGCAGACGGTGTGCACGCGTTCCACCGGTAGTCCGAGCAGTGCCGCCGTCTGTTCCTCCGCGACCCCCTCGTACATCCGCAGCACCAGGACCAGCCGCTCCTGCGGGCTCAGCGCGGCCAGCGGACCCCGCGGAACCGGCCGGTCGCGGCGCAGCGGGCCGGGCCGGTGCCAGATCGCGCGCGCGAAGCGGACGGCGAGGTACTGGCGCGCGCAGTCGTAGGGGTCCTCGCCGCGCAGCCGGTGCCAGCGCGCGTAGGTATGGCCGAGGGCCAGGGTCAGCAGGCGCCGCGCGCGTGGATTGGCGTCCGGCGCCTCCGCGGTGAGCAGCGTGGCGGCGAGCAGCAGCCGCCCGGCCGCGCCCGCGACGAACGCCTCGAACTCCTGGGCCCGGCGGGCCCCTTGGGACACCTGCCGCTCACGCAAGACGCCTCCCCGTAACGGGGCCCCGTCCGGTACGGGACAGGTGAATCGCGTACGACGCAGGACCCGGGTCTCATATGAGGCCAGCGAGGCTTCGCGGTCAAGACTTGGCGTGCACCCGGTGAAGAACCGGTCAGGACGCCGGGGGCTGCCCCGCGGCGGCCGGGCCCCCCTGGGCCGTACGCGCGGACAGGGCGCGGTTGAAGCGGGTCAGCAGGGTGCAGAACTGCTCGCGCTCCTCCGGCGCCCAGTCCTCGGTCAGGTCCGCCATCAGCCGGCGCCGCGAGGAGCGCACCTCCGCCAGCCGGGCGGCACCGCGCGGGGACAGCTGGAGCACCACCGCGCGGCCGTCCTCCGGGTGCGAGGTGCGCTTGACCAGGCCGGTGTCGACCAGCGGGGCCACCTGCCGGGTGACCGTGGAGGAGTCGATGCCCATGCCCGAAGCGAGCGCCTTGACGCCCATCGGCCCCTCCCTGTCGAGGCGGTTGAGCAGCAGATAGGCGGCGCGGTCCATGGAGTTGCGCACCTGCCCGACACCGCCGAGCCGCGTCTGTTCGGCTCGGCGGGCGAACACCGCGACCTCGTGCTGGAGGGTTTCGAGAAGACCGGGATCACCGACGGTCGTCATGTCCATCGACATTTCAGGTGTTGTGGGCATGGCCGGAGGCTCGCTTCATGAAGGGCTGCAAGGTTGGGGGACAGGGTACGCGGCCCGGCGCCGGGCCGTACCGGCGCTGCGCAAACCCGTCTTGGACCTTGGTCGCGACCGTCGTACGGCACGACGAGCTGCGATGCTGGAGTCATGAACCACCGCACCGCCCACCCCCTGCGTTCCGTCACCCTGGACGACGTACGCGGAGCCCAGAAGATGCTCTCGGGCGTGGCGCGGCCGACCGCGATGGAGGGCAGCCGGCACCTGTCCCAGCTGGTCGGCGCGCCGGTGCAGCTGAAGTGCGAGAACCTCCAGCGCACCGGCTCGTTCAAGCTGCGCGGCGCCTACGTGCGCATCGCCGGGCTGCTGCCGGAGGAACGGGCGGCCGGGGTGGTCGCCGCGAGCGCCGGCAACCACGCGCAGGGCGTCGCCCTCGCCTCCTCGCTGCTGGGCGTGCACGCCACCGTGTTCATGCCGCAGGGCGCCCCGCTGCCCAAGGTCAGCGCGACCCGGGAGTACGGCGCCGAGGTGCGTCTGACCGGCCAGGTGGTGGACGAGACGCTGGCCGCCGCCGAGGCCTACGCGGCCCGCACCGGCGCGGTGTTCATCCACCCCTTCGACCACCCGGACATCATCGCGGGCCAGGGCACGGTGGGCCTGGAGATCCTGGAGCAGTGCCCGGAGGTGCGCTCCATCGTCGTCGGGGTCGGCGGCGGGGGACTGGCGGCGGGGATCGCGGTCGCGGTGAAGGCGATCCGGCCGGACGTGCGGATCATCGGGGTGCAGGCGGAGGGCGCCGCGGCCTACCCGCCCTCGCTGGCCGCCGGGCACCCCGTGGCCGTGGCGAACCCGGCCACGATGGCCGACGGCATCAAGGTGGGCAAGCCCGGCGTGGTGCCGTTCGGGATCGTCCGCGAGCTGGTGGACGAGGTGCGCACGGTCACCGAGAACCAGCTGTCCGCCGCGCTGCTGCTGTGCCTGGAGCGGGCCAAGCTGGTCGTGGAACCGGCCGGGGCCAGCCCGGTCGCGGCGCTGCTCGCGGCCCCGGACACCTTCGAGGGCCCGGTCGTCGCGGTCCTGTCCGGCGGCAACGTCGACCCCGTGCTGCTCCAGCGGGTCCTGCGGCACGGCATGGCCGCGCAGGGCCGCTACCTGGCCGTCCGACTGCGGCTCACCGACCGCCCGGGCGCACTCGCCACCCTCCTCGGGGTGCTGTCGGGGGTGGACGCCAACGTCCTCGACGTCAGCCACGTCCGCACCGACTCCCGGCTCGGCCTCGGCGAGGCGGAGGTCGAGCTCCACCTGGAGACGAAGGGCCCGGAGCACTGCGCCGAGGTCGGCCGGTGCCTGTGGGACGCGGGCTACACGGTGATCTCCTGATACCGCGGTACGACGACAGAGCGCGGTACGACGACGGGACCCCCGGCGTCCGCAGCGGACGCCGGGGGTCCCGGTGTTCGTGGCTCAGCCGTTGTAGGGCTCGGCCTTCAGGATGCGGACCGAGGCCTTCTTGCCGTTCGGCAGCTCGTACTCCGCGTCCTCGCCGACCTTGTGGCCGATGACACCGGCCCCCAGCGGCGACTGCGGCGAGTACGTCTCGACGTCCGAGCTCGCGTACTCGCGGGAGGCGAGCAGGAACGTCATCGTGTCGTCCTCGTCACCGTCGAAGGCGATCGTGACGACCATGCCCGGCGCGACGGCACCGTCGGCGGAGACCGGGGCCTCGCCCACCTTGGCGCTCTCAAGAAGCTGGGTCAGCTGCCGCACACGCAGCTCCTGCTTGCCCTGCTCCTCCTTGGCCGCGTGGTACCCGCCGTTCTCACGCAGGTCGCCCTCCTCGCGCGCGGCCGCGATCTTGGCGGCGATCTCCGTGCGCGCAGGACCAGTAAGGTACTCAAGCTCGTCCTTGAGCTTGTTGTACGCCTCCTGGGTCAGCCAGGTGACGTTCTCGCTGGTCTGGGTCACAGGGTGCTCCTCGTCGGTACTGGGAATACAAAGCATCGCCCTACCCAGAAGAATGTTCCCTCATGGATGGGCGAAACCACGAGCCTAACAATTCATTCGCGGAAGGGGGAGGACATAAGCCATCAGAATCACATCAACGCAGGTCGGGCCGTCCGTATTCCGGGTGAAGGCGCGGCGGGGCGGGGCGACCGGCGTGTCGGCCGAGGGGACGGGCGGCGGCGTCAGCCGGCGTGGCAGCCCAGCAGCTCGGCGGTGGTGCCGCGGGCCGTCGTACGGAGCGTGACGACCTGGTCGATACGGGTGGCCGAACCGGTGAAGTGGAAGTCGGCGCGGCCGACCTCGGCACCGTCCGCGCCCTGGGAGCGCAGGGTGCAGTAGCCGTCGGTCCCGGCGTCCTTGTGGACCTCCAGGTGCGCCTTGACCGCGGTGTCCGTGGAGTCGAAGGTGATCACCTGGGCGCTGATCCGCGTCTGCGCGACGTAGTGGTACGCGAAGTAGCCGACCAGGGCCAGCAGGGCGGCGCCGAGCACCACGGCGGCGACCTTGAGTCTGCGGTCGGCGCGTTCGTCAGAGGAGCGGCCGTAGCGGCCCGCCGGCAGCCCCGTGCTCGCCGTACTCATGATCGTCCTCTCCGCGGAATTAATCGCCCCCCGATTCGGTCACTATAGAAGCCTTCGATTGCGCCCTGAGCCTTGGGGGCGCCGACCTACCGAGGATTGAGTCTTGACTGACCAGCTGCGACTGATGGCCGTTCACGCGCACCCCGACGACGAGTCGAGCAAGGGCGCGGCCACCATGGCGAAGTACGTGTCCGAGGGGGTGGACGTGCTGGTGGTGACCTGCACCGGCGGTGAACGCGGCTCCATCCTCAACCCCAAGCTCCAGGGCGACCCCTACATCGAGGCGAACATCCACGAGGTGCGCCGCAAGGAGATGGACGAGGCCCGCGAGATCCTGGGCGTCAAGCAGGAGTGGCTGGGCTTCGTGGACTCCGGGCTGCCCGAGGGCGACCCGCTGCCGCCGCTGCCCGAGGGCTGCTTCGCCCTGGAGGACGTCGACAAGGCGGCCGGCGAGCTGGTGCGCCAGATCCGCGCCTTCCGCCCGCAGGTGATCACCACCTACGACGAGAACGGCGGCTACCCGCACCCCGACCACATCATGACCCACAAGATCTCGATGGTGGCCTTCGAGGGGGCGGCGGACACCGAGAAGTACCCCGAGGACGAGTTCGGCCCGGCCCACCGGCCGCTGAAGCTCTACTACAACCAGGGCTTCAACCGTCCCCGCACCGAGGCCCTGCACCAGGCGATGCTCGACCGCGGCCTGGAGTCGCCGTACGGGGAGTGGCTCAAGCGCTGGAAGGAGTTCGAGCGCGCCGAGCGCACTCTGACCACGCACGTCCCCTGCGCGGACTTCTTCGAGATCCGCGACAAGGCGCTGATCGCGCACGCCACGCAGATCGATCCGGACGGCGGCTGGTTCCGGGTGCCGATGGAGCTCCAGAAGGAGGTCTGGCCCACGGAGGAGTACGAGCTGGCGAAGTCGCTCGTGGACACCTCCCTCCCCGAGGACGACCTCTTCGCGGGCATCCGGGACAATGCCTGACATGAGCGCAAGTGTGAGCCTGGCAGCGACGGACCTCGTCTCCCTCGCCGATCTCGACCAGAACAAGGTCACCCCCGGTGTCCTCGGCTTCATCGTGTTCGCGGTGATGGCGGTGGCGGTGTGGGGCCTGATGAAGTCGATGAACAAGCACATGCGGAAGGTCGACTTCAAGGAACCGGGTGCCTCCGGCGGTCCCGCCGAGGACTCCGGCAAGGCCGAGGCCGTCGGCGGGGGCACGTCCGCCCAGGGGTGACCGCCCGTTCCGGCCCGCGGGGGTGAACGGGGGCCGACCCGGCCCCGTTCACAGCCCCGGTTCCCGGGAGCGTGACGGTCAGAGCCCGGAGCCGGAGCCCTGAGCCCGGCGTCCCGGCCCAGGGACACCGATTTCGGAGCCCGGGGTCTTGGGGGTCAGCCGTCCGCCGGAACCGTCGTCCCCGTCCCCGCACGGGCGCGGCGGTCCGAAGCCATGCGCGGTTGCCGGGCCTGCCACCCGGCCCGTGAGCCGTGTCCCGATGGCCGGGGCCGCGAGCCTCGTGTGCCGCAGCGGGTACGGCGGCGTCCGGGCGGGCCCTCCTTGAGCGGCCGCCGCCGACGGCACCGCACGGCTGCCGTCCCCTTCACCTGACCAGACCTCTCCGTGCCCCTCCCCCTACGGGGACACCCGCGCCCGGCACCGCCTCTTCCCCACCGCCAGATACACACACGCCCCCGCCAGCGCCCCCTCCGCCACCGCGCACCCCACCGCCTGGAGCAATGGCGCGCCCGCGCCCGCGGTGGTGATGTCGAACCAGGCGTCGAGGACGGCCGTCGAGGCCGTGGCGGAGGCGGTGAGGCGGGCTCGGGGGTCGGCGCGGAGGCCGAGGAGAGCCGTGGTGGCGCAGCCCGCGGCCATCAGGACGTCGAGCCCTATCCAGGCCAGTGGCCAGTGGTCCACCGTGGCGCGGCCGGGCAGCGTCATCGCGAGCACCGCCATCCACGGCACCAGCAGGACCGCCGCCGCTGCCAGTCCGATCAGCGTCCACTTCTTCTTCGCCGTCACGCTCCGTCTCCCTCCCAGCCCCTCCCAGAGCCGCGGTCGTCCTTGATCCGGCTCCTTCAGGATAGATCGCAGAGAAATCTCTGCAAAGAAAATTCGGCAGATCTCGGGGACGTCTCAGGGTTCTCAGGGTTACCGTTTCCGGCATGACCGACGGCATGCCCGAGATGACCAGCCTGGAGCGCACCGCGCTCTACAAATCCCTGGGCAACCCCCTGCGCCGCCGCATCCTTGAGTACCTCGGCCGGCACGGCGGGGCGAACTCCACCGTGCTGGCCCGCGAACTCGGCGAAAGCTCCGGCACCACCAGCTACCACCTGCGCAAACTTGCCGAGCAGCGGCTCATCGAGGAGATCCCGGAGAAGTCCGGCGGCCGCGAGCGCTGGTGGCGGGCGCTGCCCTTCCGGCACACCACGCCCGACCCGGCGACCATGACCCCGGACGAGTACGCGGCCGCCGCCCAACTCGCCCACCTCAAGATCGAGTTCGACACCGAGCTCTACCGCCGCGCCCACCAGGAGTACCGCGGCCCCGACGGCTGGGCCCAGGTCCAGCGCCACGGCACCTGGATGACCCGCGAGGAACTGCGCGACTTCATGCGCGACTACCAGGCCCTGCTCGACCGCTACGGCCACCCCCGCGAGGAGGCCCCGGCGGGCGCGCGCCCACTGCAGATGCGCTACTACGCGGTCCCGGAGGCCGCGGAAGACCGCGACGCCGAACCGACCGGCCCCTGAGCCGCCGGTCCGCTCCGCCCGGAGGGGCGCGCCCGGTGCCCCTCCCCCGTCCCGCCGCCTCGCCCACCATGGGAGAGTGGAACGGTGAACCGACTGGCCCATGAGACGTCGCCGTATCTGCTCCAGCACGCCGCCAACCCCGTCGACTGGTGGCCCTGGTCGGCCGAGGCCTTCGAGGAGGCGCGCAGGAGCGGTAGACCGGTGCTGCTGAGCGTGGGGTACAGCAGTTGCCACTGGTGCCATGTGATGGCCCACGAGTCGTTCGAGGACCAGGACACCGCCGGCTACCTCAACGAGCACTTCGTCAGCGTCAAGGTCGACCGCGAGGAGCGGCCGGACATCGACGCCGTGTACATGGAGGCCGTGCAGGCGGCCACCGGGCAGGGCGGCTGGCCGATGACCGTGTTCCTCACGCCGGACGCCGAACCGTTCTACTTCGGCACCTACTTCCCGCCCGCGCCCCGGCACGGCATGCCGTCCTTCCGGCAGGTACTGGAGGGCGTCCAGCAGGCGTGGAGCACCCGGCGGGACGAGGTCGGTGAGGTCGCCGGGAAGATCGTGCGGGACCTGGCGCAGCGGGAGACCGCCCGGCACGGGACGCGGCCGCCCGGCGAACAGGAACTCGCCCAGGCGCTCCTCGGGTTGACCCGGGAGTACGACCCGCAGCGCGGCGGATTCGGCGGGGCGCCCAAGTTCCCGCCGTCGATGGTGCTGGAGTTCCTGCTGCGTCATCACGCGCGCACCGGCGCGGAGGGCGCGCTCCAGATGGCCCAGGACACCTGCGAGCGCATGGCCCGTGGCGGCCTTTACGACCAACTCGGCGGCGGATTCGCCCGTTACTCCGTCGACCGCGACTGGGTCGTGCCGCATTTCGAGAAGATGCTGTACGACAACGCCCTGCTGTGCCGGGTGTACGCGCACCTCTGGCGGGCCACCGGCTCCGACCTCGCCCGCCGGGTCGCCCTGGAGACCGCCGACTTCATGGTCCGGGAACTGCGCACGGCCGAAGGAGGGTTCGCGTCCGCCCTCGACGCGGACAGTGAAGAGGAGGTGCCGAGCGAAGCGAGTCCCCACGAGGGCGATGGCGGGAGCGGGCGCCCTGTCGAGGGGGCGTACTACGTCTGGACCCCGGAGCAGCTCCGCGCGGTCCTCGGCGAGGACGCCGCCCTCGCGGCCCAGTTCTTCGGCGTCACCGACGAAGGCACCTTCGAACACGGCCGGTCGGTCCTCCAGCTCCCGCAGAACGAGGGCGTGTTCGACGCCGAGAAGGTCGCCTCCGTCAAGCGCCGGCTGTTCGACGCCCGCGCGCGGCGCCCCGCGCCCGGCCGGGACGACAAGGTCGTCGCCGCCTGGAACGGCCTCGCCGTCGCCGCGCTCGCCGAGACCGGCGCCTACTTCGACCGCCCCGATCTGATCGAGGCCGCCATCGGCGCCGCCGACCTGCTCGTCCGGGTGCACCTCGACGAGCACGCCCGGCTCGCCCGCACCAGCAGGGACGGCCGGGTCGGCCCCAACTCCGGTGTCCTGGAGGACTACGCGGACGTCGCCGAGGGCTTCCTCGCGCTCGCCGCCGTGACGGGTGAGGGCGTCTGGCTGGACTTCGCCGGGCTGCTCCTCGACCATGTGCTCGAACGCTTCACCGACCCCGGGACCGGCGCGCTCTACGACACCGCCTCCGATGCCGAACAGCTCATCCGCCGCCCCCAGGACCCCACCGACAACGCCACCCCCTCCGGCTGGTCGGCGGCCGCGGGCGCCCTGCTGAGCTACGCGGCCCACACCGGCTCCGAGGCCCATCGGACCGCGGCCGAGCGGGCGTTGGGCGTCGTACAGGCGCTCGGCCCGCGCGTGCCCCGGTTCATCGGCTGGGGACTCGCCGCCGCGGAGGCGTTGCTCGACGGTCCCCGCGAGGTCGCGGTCGTCGGCCCGTCCCTCACCGACGCGGCGACAACCGCCCTGCACCGTACGGCTCTTCTGGGTACGGCTCCCGGCGCGGTCGTCGCCGTGGGCACTCCGGACAGCGAGGAGTTCCCGCTGCTCGCCGACCGCCCGCTCGTGTCGGGCGCACCGGCGGCCTACGTCTGCCGCAACTTCACCTGCGACGCCCCGACCACCGATCCGGACCGGCTGCGTACGGCCCTCACCGGCCCCTGATCCCCGGGCGTCAGGCGCCGCTGAGGATCATCGCCCCCAGCGTCAACTGCGCGCCCCACTGCACGAACACGGTGCAGGCCCGGGAGTACGTCCTGCGGCCCCTGGGCCAGACCAGCGCCGCGATGCCCGCGACGAGGGCCAGGCAGAAGGCGAGGTCGAGTGCCGAGCCGGGGATGGTCGAGCACTGCTCGCCGTACATCAGGCACCGGCTGCCGCGTTCGCCGGAGAGGACGACCGCCCAGCACAGGGCGACGGTCGGCAGCAGCAGGACCAGTCCGGTGACGGCCCAGCCGCTGATGAAGCGGTCCTTCTGCCCGGGGGTGAGGGTCACCGGCCGCGGAGTCGTGGTGTTCATGCCTTCATCCCAGCGCGCGCCCCCGGCCGCCGGGACCGGCCCGCCTACTCAACCGCCCTGGGTAGTCCCCTGAGTACGCATGCTCAGCGCCCGCTCCACGACCGCCTCCAGCTGGTCGTGGTGCGCGCCCTTCCAGTACGCGCGCCCGCAGGAGGTGCACTGGGCGAAGACGTCGTACGACCGCTGGGTGCCGCCCTTGAGCTGCTGGGCCACCTCCTCCTTGGCGGCCGTCCGCAGCAGGCCGTTGCAGGCGGTGCAGCGGGTCCAGGGGTTCAGCTCGGGGGCGAAACGGTCGAGGACGTCGCGGAGTTGCTCCTCCGGCCGGGTGCTGTAGACGTACGCGCCGGCCCACAGTTCGCGGCGGCGCAGCAGCCCCCGGTCGCGGCTGAGCATGACCCGCTTCTCGGCCGCCGAGCGCGTGGCCAGCGCCGGGTCGCCGATGTCGGTGGACTCGTAGGCGGTGTCGACACCGAGCAGCCGCAGCCGGCGGGCCAGGGTGCCGAGGTGTACGTCGAGAAGGAAGCGGAGCGGGGCGCCGGGCACCTGCTGGGGGCGTGCCACCGCGCGCACGCGCACGGTTTCGCCCGCCCGCGGGATGTGCGAGACCGGCACCTCGCGGCCGTCCACGACCAGTGCGCCGACCTCGGTCAGCGGGATGCCGAGGGACTCGATGACATGGCCGAGCGTCGAGACGCCGTCGGTGCCGAGCGCGGTGGCGCCCGCGCGCCGTGCGGCGGGTACGAACAGGTGCAGCTCGGGGGCGACTTCGACGCGGATCTCGGTTCCGTTCACCTCGTCAGCATCGCATGCGCGCGGGCACCGGGCTCAGTGGTTCCCGGCGCCCGGCAGGCCGCGTTCCAGGACGTCCAGGGCGCGGTCGACCAGGTCCCGCAGATCGTCCCGGTGGCCGTGCTCGGCCCAGTACAGGGTGGTCTCCATCAGGCCGCCGATCAGCGACATGGCGTACACCCGCACCTCCAGGTCGCCCGGGTCGCGGCCGGTGCGCTCGGCGACGGCCTGGCACAGCGTGCGGCCGGTCACCGACATGCTCTCCATCATCCGTGAGCGCACCGCGGGGACCTGGACCATCAGCCGGGTGCGCAGTCGCGAGACCTCCGGGTCCTCGTCGACCCCGACCCGCACGGCGCGCCGCAGCACGTACCGGATGGTGTCGGTCCAGGGCTCCCGCGCGGGCCGCCGCCGGATCTCCTCCAGCATGACCGCGTCGAACTCGTCGGTGAGGACGATGTCCTCCTTGGTCGGGAAGTACCGGAAGACGGTCGACGGCGACACCTCCGCCCGGTCGGCGATCTGGTCGATCGTCGTGGCGTCGTAGCCCTGCTCCCCGACCAGGGCGTACGTCGCCTCGCGGATCGCCTCCCGGGTCTTGATCTTCTTGCGCTCCCGCAGGCCGAGGCGGGAGCCTTCGGAGCGGGTGCCGGAGGGGGAGGTGCTGGTGGGGCGTGCGGCCGTCATGCCGGTCATTGTCCGACAACGGCCGCCGGGGCGGCCACGACCGGGACCTCCTCGCCCGCACCGTCGCGTCGCACGACCGGGGCGTCCGGCGGCGGCGCCGTGGGCAGGGCCGCCGCGCGGGGTGGTGGGTGGGTACGTGCGGCGACCACCGGCTCCCGCGCCGTGTGCGCCACCGGGGTCGGCAGCCCGGCGGCGCGCCCGCCGGGCTGCTCCTCGGCCTGGTCCCGGGCCCGGCACTCCGACGTCGTACGGGTCCGGCAGGGCGGCGAAGGCCGGCACCACCAGGCCCGCGCCGACCACCGCGCGCTCCGGGACGGACCGCCGCCGCCCGAGCGCCCGCGGTCGCGACGATCGCCCCGAGCGACAGCGGCAGCAGCCGGAGGCCGGTGCCGAAGGCGTCGTGCCCGGGGACCGCCTGGAGGCGGCCGGGCACGGAGAACACCGGCGCGGACGGCACGAACATCACCGCGCGGGCGGCGATCGCCCGGCGACGCCCCGGCCGGCGTGCCGAGCAGGGCCCCGCCGGGGATCGTCCCGCTGCCGAACGGTCCAGGGCGCGAAAAGGCCACGGCTCGGATGAGCCGTGGCCGAAGGGGGCGGGAAGCGGAAGCGGGCTACGCGTGCTGGTACGCCACCAGCGAGATCCCCACGTAGTGCACGACGAACGCCGCGAGCGTGAAGGAGTGGAAGACCTCGTGGAAGCCGAACCAGCGCGGTGACGGGTTCGGCCGCTTGATGCCGTAGACCACGCCGCCCGCGCTGTAGAGCAGTCCGCCGACGACCACCAGGACCAGCACCGCGATGCCGCCGGTGCGCAGGAAATCGGGCAGGAAGAAGACGGCCGCCCACCCCATCGCGATGTAGCAGGGCGTGTAGAGCCAGCGCGGGGCGCCGACCCAGAAGACGCGGAAGACGATCCCGGCCGCCGCCGCGGCCCAGATGCCCCACAACAGCCACTGACCCTTCGCACCGGGCAGGAGCAGCATCGTCAGCGGGGTGTACGTCCCCGCGATGATCAGGAAGATGTTGGCGTGATCGAGGCGGCGCAGCACGCCGCCCATCCGCGGGCCCCAGTTGCCCCGGTGGTACAGCGCGCTGACGCCGAACAGCAGGCAGGCCGTGAGGACGTAGATCCCGCAGGCGATGCGGCCTCTGGTCGAGTCGGCGAGGGCGGTGAGCACGAGTCCCGCGACGAGTACGGCGGGGAACATGCCGAGATGCAGCCAGCCGCGCAGCCTCGGTTTGACCGGATGGGACAAGGAGAGCGCCAGGGGACCGCGGCCGCCGGCCGGCGTGTCGTTGGGCGCGTCGGGGGCGGACGCAGTCATGCGCCGCATGGTACCTACGCCCCCGTAAGTCACCTGTGAGGGGGTTCCCTCGGTCGGGCGGACGCAAAAAGACTTTCAGCCGAAATCAAGACGCACGCAAAGAAAACGCAAACGACGCTGGAACCGTGGCGGACCTCACGTCGCTCACCTGTGAGACCCCCTGGACAGATGGGCGCTCCAGGCGGATGATCAAATGAGTGCAGTCGGCACCGGATGAGCGACAGCGAAGCGTCCGGGTCGCAGCCCCCACGGGGCCGCAAGGACAAAATCCCTCACTTAGGAGCAACCGTGGCGCGCGACAACTCGGCTAGCAGCGTTCCCACCCGCCACCAGGAACTGATCTCGTGGGTCAACGAGATCGCCGAACTGACGCAGCCGGACAACGTGGTCTGGTGTGACGGATCCGAGGCCGAGTACGAGCGCCTGTGCGAGGAGCTCGTGGCCAAGGGCACCTTCAAGAAACTCGACCCGATCAAGCGCCCGCACTCCTACCTCGCCGCCTCCGACCCGACCGACGTCGCCCGTGTCGAGGACCGCACCTTCATCTGCTCCGAGAAGGAAGAGGACGCGGGCCCGACGAACAACTGGAAGGCCCCCGCCGAGATGCGGGAGATCTTCGCCGGCGACAAGGGCCTGTTCCGCGGCTCCATGCGCGGCCGCACCATGTACGTCGTCCCGTTCTGCATGGGCCCGCTCGGCTCCCCGCTGTCCGCGATCGGCGTCGAGATCACCGACTCCGCCTACGTGGCCGTCTCGATGCGCACCATGACGCGCATGGGCCAGGCCGTCCTGGACGAGCTGGGCGAGGACGGCTTCTTCGTCAAGGCCGTGCACTCCGTGGGCGCCCCGCTGGAGCCGGGCCAGGCGGACGTGCCGTGGCCGTGCAGCCAGACCAAGTTCATCTCCCACTTCCCCGAGTCGCGCGAGATCTGGTCGTACGGCTCCGGCTACGGCGGCAACGCCCTGCTCGGCAAGAAGTGCTACGCGCTGCGGATCGCCTCCGTCATGGCGCGTGACGAGGGCTGGCTCGCCGAGCACATGCTGATCCTCAAGCTCACCCCGCCGCAGGGCGAGTCGAAGTACGTCGCCGCCGCCTTCCCGAGCGCCTGCGGCAAGACCAACCTCGCCATGCTGCAGCCCACCGTCTCCGGCTGGACCGTGGAGACCATCGGCGACGACATCGCCTGGATGCGCTTCGGCGAGGACGGCCGCCTGTACGCGATCAACCCCGAGGCCGGCTTCTTCGGTGTCGCGCCCGGCACCGGCGAGCACACCAACGCCAACGCGATGAAGACCCTGTGGGGCAACACGGTCTTCACCAACGTGGCACTCACCGACGACGGCGACGTCTGGTGGGAGGGCATGACCCAGGAGTCCCCGGCCCACCTGACCGACTGGAAGGGCAACGACTGGACCCCGGGCTCCGAGGCCCCGGCCGCCCACCCCAACGCCCGCTTCACCGTGCCCGCCTCGCAGTGCCCGATCATCGCGCCCGAGTGGGAGGACCCCAAGGGCGTGCCGATCTCCGCGATCCTCTTCGGCGGGCGGCGCGCCAGCGCGGTGCCGCTGGTGACCGAGTCCTTCGACTGGGACCACGGCGTATTCCTCGGCGCCAACGTGGCCTCCGAGAAGACCGCGGCGGCCGAGGGCAAGGTCGGCGAGCTGCGTCGCGACCCGTTCGCCATGCTGCCGTTCTGCGGCTACAACATGGGCGACTACATGGCGCACTGGATCAACGTGGCCAAGGACAAGGACCAGTCCAAGCTGCCGAAGATCTACTACGTCAACTGGTTCCGCAAGAACGACGAGGGCAAGTTCGTCTGGCCCGGCTTCGGCGAGAACTCCCGCGTCCTGAAGTGGATCGTGGAGCGCCTGGACGGCAAGGCCGAGGGCGTCGAGACCCCGATCGGCGTGCTGCCGACCAAGGACGCGCTGGACACCGACGGCCTCGAACTGTCCGAGTCCGACCTGGACTTCCTGCTCACGGTCGACAAGGAGGTCTGGCGCGAGGAGGCCGCGCTGGTCCCCGACCACCTCAACACCTTCGGCGACCACACCCCGAAGGAGCTGTGGGACCAGTACCGCGCGCTCGTCGAGCGCCTGGGCTGAGCCCCTCGGAACTCCGCGGCCGGTCCGACTAGCCCTGACCAGCAATAGTCGTCACGAAGGCCAGCCGCGGTAGCGCACCGCACCGGGCCGGGACCCGCCCCGTACAACGGCGTACGGCGACGGTCCCGGCCCGGTGCGCGCGCATAACCCCGTACCCCCCGCACCCACCGCGCACCCGGCGAAAACCCGGCCCGGGGGTGTTCCGCCCAGGCGCCGGCGCGCGGTGATCCGCCGCCTCGCGGAGGGGCCCGCCCGCCCCCCGGCCCCGGCACGCCGTGCCCGGCCTCCGCTTCTGCGACCGCCACGTCGTGGACCTCGCCCGCGCCCTGCGCCCCGCGCCCGGGGAGAGTCGAAGATCACCGACCTCGTCAGCCGGTGGTGCTGAGTTCCCTCGGGTCGGCGAGGGCGGCCGTGTGGGCGTCCATGCGCTCGGCGGAGAGGATGGCCGCCGCGGTGTCCGCGCGGGAGGCCGCGACCACCAGGGCGCGGCCGGCCAGGGCGTGGGCGCGGCGGTGCAGGCCCGCGGGGTCGCCGGCGGCCGTGCCCGGCGTCGCGCGCGGCGGCTTGCCTCCCCGCAGCCGGCACACCTCGGCGACCAGCCGTTCCGCGGCCGTGTCCAGGTCGGCCGAGGGGGTCAGGGCGCGGAGTTCGTCGGTGACCGCGAGCAGCGCGGACAGATGTCCGGCGAGCTGGATGTCCAGCTCCTCCTCGCGCGACCGGTGGGGGAAGTCCGAAGGGGTGCCGGCCATCGTGCTGTGGACCGACTTGGTGCGGATCGGTTCGTACATGGGACGGCCTCCTGTGCTCTGACAGGAAGCCATCCTAGCTTGGAATTCGTCTAAAGTTGAGCCGCGTCACGGGCTGAAGCCCGTCGACTACGGACAGCCTTACCGAAGTCGGCCCCGGGCTACGGCTGCCCGTAGCCGTCCAGGAAGCTCCCGATCCGCGTCACCGCGTCCTTCAGGTCGACGGCGTTCGGCAGGGTGACCACGCGGAAGTGATCGGGCTCGGGCCAGTTGAAGCCCGTGCCCTGCACCACCATGATCTTCTCCTGGCGGAGCAGGTCGAGGACCATCTGCCGGTCGTCCCGGATCTTGAACACCTTCGGGTCCAGACGCGGGAAGAGGTACAGCGCGCCCTTCGGCCGGACGCAGCTCACGCCCGGGATCTGCGTGAGCAGCTCGTACGCCGTGTCCATCTGCTCCTTGAGCCGCCCGCCCGGCAGCACCAGGTCCGTGATCGTCTGGCGTCCGCTCAGCGCGGCGACCACACCGTGCTGCCCCGGCATGTTGGCGCACAGCCGCATGTTCGCCAGGATCGTCAGGCCCTCGATGTAGGAGTCGGCGTGCGCGCGCGGGCCGGAGATCGACATCCAGCCCACCCGGTATCCGGCCACCCGGTACGCCTTCGACATGCCGTTGAAGGTCAGCGTCAGCAGATCGGGGGCGACCTTGGCGGTCGGGGTGTGCGTGGCGCCGTCGTACAGGATCTTGTCGTAGATCTCGTCGGAGCAGACCAGCAGGTTGTGGCGGCGCGCGATGTCCGTCAGCCCCTTGAGCACGGCCTCGTCGTAGACCGCGCCCGTGGGGTTGTTCGGGTTGATGATGACGATCGCCTTGGTGCGGTCGCTGACCTTGCGCTCGATGTCGGCGAGGTCGGGCATCCAGTCGGACTGCTCGTCGCAGCGGTAGTGCACCGCCGTGCCGCCGGACAGCGAGACCGCGGCCGTCCACAGCGGGTAGTCCGGCGCCGGTACGAGGACCTCGTCGCCGTCGTCCAGCAGCCCCTGCATCGCCATCACGATCAGCTCGGAGACGCCGTTGCCGATGTAGACGTGCTCGACGTCCGTCTCGATGCCGAGGGTCTGGTTGTGCATGACGACCGCGCGCCGGGCGGCCAGCAGGCCCTTGGCGTCGCCGTAGCCGTGCGCCGTGGAGACGTTGCGGAGGATGTCCTCCAGGATCTCCGGCGGGCACTCGAAGCCGAACGCCGCCGGATTGCCCGTGTTCAGCTTGAGGATGCGGTGTCCCGCCGCCTCCAGCCGCATGGCCTCTTCGAGAACCGGGCCCCGGATCTCGTAACAGACGTTGGCGAGCTTGGTCGACTGGATCACCTGCATACCCGTGAGCTTAGGCCGCCTTGGCCGGTCATGGGTGGTGTTTTCCGCCACGCGATACGGAGATTTGCCCGGATTTGCGCCAACGGCTGCCCGCACACTCCCGCATCTCCCTACAATCCGCTGTCGTGTCCAGCGAACGTGAGTACGGGTCGGAGGCGTACGGCGCGCACGGCGCGGGGGAGGAGCCCCGGGTCCCGCCGCCCGTGTACCACCCGCGACCGGGCCCCGCCCCGGCGTACGAGGAGTACACCGATCCCGCCGCCGCGCACGGCTGGCAGAACGCGTACGAGGAGACGCGGGAGCTGCCGCCGGTCACCGAGGCGGGGCCGGTGGGACCGGGCGGTCCGGGGGCGCCGGGCGTCGGCGGGCCGTCCGGCGCGGGTCCGGTTGATCCCGGGCCGTCCGGCCTCGGTGATCCCGGTCACACGACCCCCGGTGCGTCGGCCCCCGGCGGGTCCGGTCTCGACACGTCCGGTCTCGACGACACGTCCCGTCTCGACGTGTCCGGTCTCGGGATGCCCGGTGCCGGGCCGGCGCCGGACGCCGCCGAGGGCCGGGCCGAGCGGCGGCGCCGGGAGCAGCGGCGCAAGGGCGGCCGTCGGCGCCTCGCGGCCGTCGCCGGGGCGCTCGGCGTCGCCGGCGCGGTCGCGCTGATCGCCGGGGTCTCGGGCTCGGACGGCCCGGCCGACTCCCCCCGCAAGGAGGTCGGGGGCGCCGGCGCCACGGGGGACACCGGCGCCGGCACCGGGATCCCGGGGGCGACCGCCTTCCCGTCGGCGACCTCCGGCACCAGCGCCCCCGCGGGGTCCGCCCCGCCCGCGTCCCGGGCCGCGGGCGTCAAGGCCACCACCTCCGGACCGGCGTCCGTCACCACCTCCGCCCCGCCGCCCACGAAGACCAGCGCCCCGCCCCCGGCGTCGACGACCGCGGCACCCACCAGGTCGCCCGTCGTGCCCGGCGGCAAGGGCAACGGCCACGGCAGGCGGCCCCACTGACCGACCTCAAGTCGTCCCGGAATCAAGCGAGTTGATCACAGGCGCCACACAGGGAAACCCCTACGGCCTGATCCGGCTTCTTGTTCCCACCCCCTCGCTGCGCTGAGAATGCGCATGACAACACAGCGGGCGACCGGAAATCCCTCCGGTCGCCCCCGTCGTAAGAGGGGACCCCCACATGAACAAGCCTCTCCTCGCCGCGCTCTCCGCCCTGGCCCTGGCCGGGCTGGGCGCGGCTCCCGCGGTCGCCGCCCCGCTCACCGTCAACTCCCCCGCGGCCAAGGCGAAGCCTGCCGCCGTCACCGTCAACTTCGCGGGCACGGTCTCGCTGAGCAACTGCTCCGGCTCCGTCATCCGCTTCCCCAACTCCGCCGACAGCGACCCGGCGTTGGTGCTGACCAACGGCCACTGCCTGGAGACCGGCTTCCCCGACCCCGGCCAGGTCATCACCGGCCAGTCCTCCAGCCGTACCTTCGGCCTGCTGAACGCCAGCGGCAGCAAGATCGCCACCCTGCGCGCCAACCAGGTCGTCTACTCCACGATGACCGACACGGACGTCACGATCTACCGCCTCACCACCACGTACGCGCAGATCAAGAGCTCCTACGGCATCAGCCCGCTCACCGTGAACGACACCCACCCCGTCGCGGGCACCGCCATCAAGGTCGTCTCCGGGTACTGGAAGACGACGTACAGCTGCAACATCGACGGCTTCGTGTACCAGCTGAAGGAGGGCGGCTGGACCTGGAAGGACTCGGTCCGCTACACCTCCAGCTGCAACACCATCGGCGGTACCTCCGGCTCCCCGGTCATCGACACCAGCACCGGCAAGGTCGTCGCCGTCAACAACACGGGCAACGAGAGCGGCGAGCGCTGCACGGTCAACAACCCGTGCGAGGTGGACGAGAACGGCACCGTCACCGTCCGCCAGGGCATCAACTACGCCGAGGAGACGTACGAGATCCCGGCCTGCTTCACCACCGGCAACACCCTGAACCTCGGCGCCGCGGGCTGCACCCTGCCCAAGCCGTAGGACGCGGGCGTACGGGGCTCACCTCGGCGTCCGGCGGACGGAACGGCCCGCGAGCACGTCCGTCCGCCTGCCGTCCTCGATGACGAAGCGGCCGTCGACGAGGACGTACGGGATGCCCGTCGGCAGCGCCCGGGGCGCGGCGAAGGTGGCGCCCGGGGCGACCGTCGCCGGGTCGAACAGCACCAGGTCCGCCCGGTACCCCTCACGCACCAGGCCCCGGTCCGGCAGCCGCAGCCGGGCCGCGGGCCGCCCGGTGAGGTGCGCGACGCACTCCTCCAGCGACAGCACGCCCGACTCCCGTACGTAGTGGCCGAGATAGCGCGGAAAGGTGCCGTACGCCCGCGGATGCGGCTTGGCGCCCCGCAGGATGCCGTCCGAGCCGCCGGTGTGGGCGCGGTGGCGCATGAGGGCGCGGACGTTGTCCTCGTGGCCGACGTGCTGGAGGACGGTCGTGCCGAGCCGGTCCTCGATCAGCAGCCGCCGGACGACCTCCCACGGCGTCCGGCCTTGTCCGGCCGCCGACTCGCTGACGGTGCGCCCCACATACGCGCCGAGCCCCGGGTCCGTCACCCCGGACACCTCGACCGTCTCCCACGCCACGGGCACGCCGTGGCAGCCGTCGGAGCCGGTCACCTCCAGCTCCCGCCGGACGCGCTCGGCCGTCGCCGGGTCCGCGAGCCGGGCCAGCACCTCCGCCGGACCGCCCTCGCCCGCCCAGCTCGGCAGCAGCGCGGCCAGGGTGGTGCAGCCGGGGGTGTAGGGGTACGTGTCGAACGTGAGGTCCACGCCCGCGTCGACGGCCCGGTCGAGCAGGGCCGTCAGCTCACCGGCCCGCCCCTCGTTCACGCCGAAGTTCATGGTGGCGTGCGCCAGATGCAGCGGGCAGTCCGCCGCCCGGGCCAGCGCCACCATCTCGGCGTAGGCCTCCAGCGCACCGGCGCCGTAGGAGCGGTGGTGCGGGCAGTAGTAGCCGCCGTACGCCGCCACCACCCGGCACAGCTCGGTCAGTTCGGCGTCGTCGGCGTACATCCCGGGCGTGTAGGTGAGCCCGGAGGACAGCCCGACGGCCCCCTGCTCCATCCCCTCGGCGACCAACTCCCGCATACGGCCGATCTCCCCGGCGGTCGCGGGCCGGTCCTCCCACCCCATGACGAGCGCGCGCACCGTGCCCTGCGGGACGAGGTAGGCGGCGTTCACGGCGATCCCGTGCCCGTCGAACCCGTGGTCCAGCCGGTCGAGGTACTCCCCGACCGTGCGCCAGCCGAATTCCACGTCCTCGCCGTACCCGTTCCACCCGGCGATCGCCCGGCGGACCTCCGCCAGCGTCCGGTCGTCCACGGGGGCGTACGACAGCCCGTCCTGGCCGATCACCTCCAGGGTGACCCCCTGCGCGGCCTTCGCGCTGTGGTCGGGGTCGCGGAGCAGGGCGAGGTCGGAGTGGGCGTGCATGTCGATGAAGCCGGGGGAGAGGGCGAGGCCCTCGGCGTCCAGCTCCCTCCTGGCCCGCGGCCGCTGGCATCCCGCCGCCGCGGCCTCCTTGACGATGGACACGATCCGTCCGCCGTCGACGACCACATCGGCCCGGTACGACGGCTCGCCGCTGCCGTCGACCACCTCGGCGTCCCGGACGACCAGCTCTTCCATACCGGGCCTCCCCGCTCGTCCTAGAAGTAGGTGCGGATGTAGTCGACCACCGTTCCGTCCGCCTCGGCCACCGGAATGAGCTGCCACTTCTCGAAGACCGTGCACGGGTGGGACAGCCCGAAGCCGATCCAGTCGCCGACCCGGACATCCGCGTCGGGTCCGGTGCGCAGCCACAGGTGCTGGTCGGACAGCGCGGTCACCTCGATCCCGGCCGCCGGCCTCTCCGCGCCGTCCCGCCGCACCACCCGCGCGACCGGGAGGCCGAGGTCGTAGGAGACGTCCCGCTTCCCCGCGTTGACGAACGCCTCCGCCGCCGAGGGCCGCGAGACGACCTGCGCCCACAGCCGGAACGCGGGCTCCAGCGCGCCCTCCTCGGGCACCCGGTTGAACGGGGTCTGCTCGCGGTAGTGCACGTCGTCGTGCGAGACGTACGCGCCGGAGCGCAGGAGTTTCAGGACGGGGCGGGAGAGCGCGGGGACGCCGGCGAAGACCTCGGCGACGGCGTCGAACCACTCGCTGCCGCCGGCGCTGATCACGATCTCCTCGGCCTCCTCGAACAGCCCGTCCCCGTCGAACGCGGCGGCGAGCGCGACGAGCCGGTCCAGCCACTGACGCACCCGCGCCGGGTCCGCGTCCGGCACCTGCGCCTCGTACCCCGCCACGCCGACGAGCCGGAGCGCCCGCGCACGGCCGACCGCCTCGGCGACGGCCCGCGCGTCCGCCGCCGTCCGGGCGCCGGTACGGGCCTTCTCGCCCGCGCCCAGCTCCACGACGACGTCCACCGGCCGTACGGCCCCGCGCAGGGCCGCGTCCATCAGCTCCACGCCGCGCACGGAGTCGACGTAGCAGACGAAGCGGAAGCCGGGGTCGGCGGCGAGTTCACCGGCGAGCCAGCGCAGGGCCGAGGCGTCCACCAGCTCGTTGGCGAGGAAGATCCGCTGAACACCGAACTCCCTTGCCACGCGCACCTGGTGGGGCACGGCGAGCGTGATGCCCCACGCCCCGTGCTCGATCTGGCGCTGGAAGAGCCGCGGCGCCATGGAGGTCTTGCCGTGCGGGGCGAAGGCGAGGCCGTGGCGCGCGGTGTACGACTCCATGACCGCGAGGTTGTGCGCGAGGCGCTCGGCGGAGAGGACGAGGAGGGGGGTGGTGAATCCGTCGTTCGCGCCGAACAGATTGCGGCGCTGGCCGGCCAGCTCCCGGACGGTGAGGCCGTGGGCGTCCGGCGGGAGGCCCTTGAAGCGGTGGTCGACCTGTTCCCCGGCCAGCCGGTCGAGCGCTTCGGTGTCCATGGAGCCCCTCTTCGGCCTGTTGCATTCTGTGCAACGTCCATTGCGTATGGTGCTCACCGCTGTCTAGCATCTCGCCGAAGCCGGGTCAACGGAGCCGCCGCCCGCGGGATCGGAGCCATCATCGACGACGCTGCTGACGGTTTCGAGGGTGCGGCCGTGGACGTGGTCGCGCCGGGCGAATCCATGGTCACCTTCTTCCCCACCGGGCCGGAGCGCTCGGCCGGCGTGCGGTCCCTCGACCGCGCGACCGGCGGCGCGGAGTCCGACGCGGCGTGCGCGCCGGCGGCCTTCGGGCATGCGGCGGGGCGGGTGAGCGGGGTGGGGGCGGACGGGTGGGAGCACCTGGTCGAGGGCGTCGAGGGGTACGGCGTGGACATGTCCGCCGTTCACCGGGACCCGGCGCGGCCCACAGGCGTGTACGTCCGTACGGCGGCCGACCGTGCGGCACGGGCGCCCGAGGCGGCCCACTACAGGGCGGTGTCGGCGGTGTCCTTCGCCGACACCGACCTCGCGGCCGTGGCGGCCGGCCGCGTCCCGCACCTGGGGGGCATCACCGCGGCCCTCTCCGGCGAGTGCCTCGCCCTGACGCGGGAGCCGACGGCTCCGCGCCCCGGCCGCCCCCTCGTCTCCTTCGACGCCGACCACCGGCCCGCGCCGCGGCGTCAGCGCCCGGACGGACCGCGTGTGCTCCTGGAGCCGGCGCGGCGCGCGGACATCGTGTTCGTCGCCACCGACGAGGCCCGGGAAGCCCGGGGCCTGCGCGGCGGACGGTCCGTCCTGGCGGCGCTGCCGGAGCCGGCGACCGTCGTCATCGAGCAGGGCAGGGACGGCGCCACCGCCTGCGACAAGGTCACCAGGGTCATGGAGGACGGCGACGGCACCGCGACCTTCGTGCGCGCGCCCACGGTGGACGTCGTCGCCCATGTCGTCGCGGGCGCCGCGTTCGCCGCCCCCACCGACCTCGCCCCGCCCCCCACCCGCGCCCCCGCCGCCCTGAACGACGCCGCACGGGGAAGACCGCGACCCGCCCCCGGCTGGACGCAGCCCGCGTGGGCCCCCGAGGAGGCCAACACCCCATGAGCCAGACCGTCGACCGCGCCCTGAGCATCCTGCCGCTGCTCGCCGAGGGCCCCGCCGACCTCGGCCGGGTCGCCGACCACCTCGGCGTCCACAAGTCCACCGCCCTGCGCCTCCTGCGCACCCTGCACGAGCACGGCCTGGTCTACCGCCAGTCCGACCACCGCTACCGCCTCGGCGCCCGCCTCTTCGGCCTCGCCCAGGAGGCGATGGAGAACCTGGACGTCCGCGAGATCGCCCACCCCCACCTCGTACGCCTGAACGAACAGTGCGGCCACACCGTCCACTTGGCCGTGTACGACGACGGCGAGGTCCTGTACATCGACAAGGTCGACAGCCGCTACCCGGTCCGCATGTACTCCCGCATCGGCAGACCCGTCGCCCTCACCGTGACCGCCGTGGCGAAACTCCTCCTCGCCGACCTCCCGCCCGCACAGCGCCGCGCCCTCGCGGAGAAGCTCGACTACCCCTCGTACACCCCCCGTTCGACCCCGAACGCCGACGCCTATCTCCAGGAGCTGGCCGAGGTCCGGGAACAGGGCTGGGCCACCGACCTCGGCGGCCACGAGGAGTCCGTCAACTGCGTCGCCGCCCCCATCCGCGGCGTCGACGGCCGCGTGGCCGCCGCGATGTCGGTGTCCGCCCCGAACGTGGTCGTCACCGCCGACGAACTCCTCGCCCTCCTTCCGCTGGTCCGCCGCACCGCGGACGCGATCAGCGCCGAGTACTCCGGCAGAACACCGGTGACCGAACACCCGTAAGGACCCCCGCATGACGGAAAAGACCGCCCTCACCCCGAAGACCCACACCACCCCGCCCGCGAAGTTCTCGCACGGGGTGCGCAAGGGCAACATCCTCCAGGTCGCCGGCCAGGTCGGCTTCCTGCCCGCGGAGGAGGGCAGGCCCCCGACCCCGGCCGGCCCCACCCTGCGCGAGCAGACCCTCCAGACACTCGCCAACGTCAAGGCGATCCTGGAAGAGGGCGGCGCGAGCTGGGACGACGTGATGATGCTCCGCGTCTACCTCACCGACGTCGACCACTTCGCCGAGATGAACGACATCTACAACGCGTACTTCGAGGCCGAGGCCCTCACCCAGCCGCCCGCCGCCCGTACGACGGTCTACGTCGGCCTCCCGCCCGGCCTGCTGATCGAGATCGACGCCCTCGCCGTGCTCGATTCCCCCGGAGCGGCGTAAGTCGCGCGCCTCGACGCGCGGGCTGACTGGTTCCGGCACAGGGAAGTCGTCCATACTGCCGCCGTGGAGCAGCGCATAGGATCAGGCAGCAATCCGTTGAACACCGAAGCGTTGAAGACGGAAGCGGTGAAGGCCGAGCCCGTGACGGGCGCCGGCTTCGACCCGGCTTTCATCCCGGGCCTCACGGCCCCGGCGACGCCCTTGGCGAAGCAGGAGGAGCCCGAGGCCGAGACGCCCGACGAGTCGGCGGAACCCGCGGAGCCGGCGTCGCCGGAGACAGCCGGGGGCGCCGGGGAGAGCGCGGAGGACGAGCCCACGGCGCCCGCCGACGGCCCGGTCTTCGAAGCCGCCGACCGCCGCGCCAGGATAGTGGCCGACCACAAGGGCGTCCGCCTCAGCCTGGACGAGGAGGCCTGCGAGTTCAGCTGGCCGGAGATCGCCGCGGTGGAGTCGGAGTCCCCCCGCTTCGGCAAGCGCTACACGATCACGGTCCACACCCCCGACCGCCGCTGGTACCCGATCGAGATCGAGGCCACCTCCCGCTCCCGCTTCAAGGAATGGGACGAGCAGCTGGACGCGGTCCTGGACGCGTACTTCGAGGACGGCGACTGACCGACGCCCCGCGCTCCACGAGCCGGCTCCACGGGAGCCGGCTCCCTCACCCGTGCCCCGCTACGGCCGATGTCGCTCGATCCGGTCGAGCTGCCCGGCCAGCAGTTCCCGGTGCCCGATCCCGAAGTCCCCGTTGACCAGCGCCTGCCCGCCGTCGCCGTAGTACCGCCCCATCACCCGGTCGGGCAGAAGACCCCGCAACGTGTGCCGCATCCGCCTCGGATACTCGACGGCCGTGCCCCACCCGTCCCCCGCCTCGTCACTGGAGAACAGCACCCAGTGATCGACCGGCACGACGGCATCCAGGTCCGGTGCCCCACCGGTGTGACTGTCGAGCGCCGGCACGGTCAACCGGTCGGGGTCGTTCGGCGGGTACCAGACGAGGAGCGGCTTGGCCCGCCGCGCGTCGGCGTTGTCGAAGCAGCACAGCGCCACCGCGTGATCCGGGAAGTGCTCGGCATAGAAGGCAGGCAGCTCCGGCTCGATCCGCGGCCTCCGCTTCCAGGGCACGCGATGCAGCGCGGTGAGGATCAGCGTGGGGTCGTCGGCGAGCAGCACGGTGTAGACGTCATGCTCAAACACCCGCACGACCGGCTCGGCCTCGGCGCCCATCCAGGCGATGCCGTCGGGCTCGGCCTCCGACGCCGCGACGGCGTCGACCATCCGCCGCAGCACGTCGCCGTCCCTGCCGACCGGGACGAACTGCTCCGGCGCGAGCCGGCGGGTGGGCAGATGCAGCAGCATGGCGTTCGGCCCGTCCGCCAGATTCGCGACCGTGTTCTGGTACCCGACCACATGTATCAGCCCGTGCTCGGGATGCCGCTGCCGCCCGCAGTAGAGCACCGTGCCCGAGAACGCGGCCGCACTCGACGCCACACACATACGAACCCCCTCTCCGGGCGAGCCACTCCATCACGACGGCTCGCCCGCCGTCGACGGGCCGTGGTCCGTCCCGCCCGGGCCGGCCCCGGCACAGCGGGGGGCGGGGCCGGATGTCAGACCGGCCGAGAACTTCTGATAAAGTCTGGACGGCCGGAAGGGGAAGCGCGAGAGCGAGAACCCGGAAAGCACCGAGGAAATCGGATCGAGAGAAGATCTGATAGAGTCGGAAACACCGAAGGGAAGCCCGGAGGAAAGCCCGAGAGGGTGAGTACAAAGGAAGCGACCGTTCCTTGAGAACTCAACAGCGTGCCAAAAGTCAACGCCAGATATGTTGATACCCCGTCCATCGGATCACCGATGGTCGAGGTTCCTTTGAAAAAACACAGCGAGGACGCTGTGAACGATCGGACTATTCCTCCGGTCGTTCCGCTCTTCAGTGTGTGTCACCGGCCGAATTTTCCGGCCGAGTAA